>JAEZHG010000329.1 GCA_023436945.1 Pseudomonadota bacterium
GCGTGGTCCGCGCCGTCTATGTGCAGGAGGGCGACATGGTCACCGAAGGCCAGATTCTGGCCCGTCAGGAAGACGATGAGCCGCGCCTGTCGCTGCAAACCGCCAATGCCGATCTGGCCAGCGCCCAAAGCCAGCTTCGCCAGATTCAGGTCGACATCAACGCGGCCGAGCGCGAGTTCGAGCGTATGTCGCAACTGGCCGCAACCAACTTTGTTGCCGCCCAGCGTCTGGATCAGGCCCGCGATGCGGTCGCCACCGCCCGCGCCCGCATGGCATCCCAACAGGCTGCCGTCGATACGGCCCGCGCACGTCGCGACCAGTCGGCCTATAATGTCGAGCTTACCGTCATCCGCGCGCCTGCCGATGGCCGCATCGTTCGCCGCTATGCCAATCCGGGTGCCGGTGCCTCGACCCTGAACGTGTCGAACATGTTCGATCTAGAGCCGAAAGCCCCGCGCATCGCCCGCGCTGAAATCGTCGAGGCCGACATCCCGAACGTGACGCCGGAACAGCAGGTCGAGGTGACGCCGGAAAGCGATCCGTCGAAGGTTTACGTCGGCAAGGTTCTGCGCCGCGCCGCCGTATTCGGTGCCCGCAAGCTAGCGTCTGACGACCCGTCGCAACGCACCGACGAGCGCGTGATCGAGGTTGTAGTGGACGTCAACGACGCCCCGCTGCTGATTGGTCAGCGCGTACTGGTCAAGTTCATGAAGCCGGGTGAAACCGCCGGTGCCGAGCGCCAGACCAGACAGGGCGTTCCGGCCAACCGCGCCATGCGTCCGGCCGCCCAGCGCTAACACCCATAAGAAAACCGGCCCGTGCGATGGCGGGCCGGCTTTCCAGAACCGAGTGACTATTTAACGCCCTGCGAAATTCGCGGGGCGTTTTTCCAATACGGCGGTTACACCTTCGATATGGTCTTCAGTCAGATGGGCCAGCGCCTGCATCGCGGCGCTCATCTCCAGCATCTGGTCAAAGTTCATATCGCGGCCCTGACGCAGCAGGGTCTTGCCCATACGCAGAGCCTTGGCCGGTTGGGCCGCAATCTGGCGTGCGGTCGCCATGGCCTCATCCATCAGTGTGTCGTGCGGCACAACACGGTTGACCAGCCCCCAGCTGTCAGCCGTCTCCGCATCGATAGAGCGGGCGGTGAATAGCATTTCTGCGGCGCGGTTGTAGCCGATATTGCGCGGCAGCAGCCACGAGCCGCCATCACCCGGAATAATGCCCAGCTTCATGAACGGAATACCGAAGCTGGCGCGATCCGATGCGATACGGATGTCGCCCAAACCTGCAATGTCACAGCCCAGACCCATCGCCGGACCATTCACCGCCGTCACCAGCGGCACCTCCAGCGCATAGAGGGCGCGCACAATGCGGTGAACCACGCGGCGGTAGTTCTCGCGGATCTCGGCACCCGACCCTGCAAACATATCGCGACGGTCCTGCATCGCACGCAGGTCACCCCCGGCCGAGAACGCGCGCCCCTCGCCCGTCAGTACCACGCATGAAATGCTGGGGTCCGAGTTCACCCGCTCGCAGGCCGCGGCGATCTCATCACCGTCTGTCATGTCCGGCAGCGCGTTCAGGCGCTCTGGGCGGCTGAAGGTCCAGATAGCGACAGCACCGTCGCGGGTCTCGGTAATCAGGGCCATTCTAGAAACTCCGTCATAGATGACGCGGGTTTCGGACACAGCGGCCCTGCAAGCAAGTCAAACCCGTTCAACAATGCCCAGAATTGCAAAACCCCGGCCTGTTGACCGGGGTTGAGTATCGATGGGTCTCGCGACTACGCGCGTGCCCTGTCGATTTTCAATGGTACGAAGTTGGAAGGATGACTGACCACACGGTCACCTGCGCCATTCACATTCTTCGTATTCACCAGCATGCCACCCATAAGGGCAAAAGACATCATGGCGTGTTGTAGTTTACGGGTTCTATCGTTCATTGCGTTTCCTTTCAGTTGAACGAGAAAGAAAACACGCTTGCTTTTTGGGACTCTCACCCTGTGAAGTCAGTTCGTGTCAATGAGGACGATATAGACCTAAGGTTGAGAAAAGTCAAATTTTGTCATCCGGATTACTCCTAACTGTCATTTCTCTGTCATAAAACTCTCCCAGAAGATTCAGCCACATGACCTCGAACGCCCCTCCCCAACGCAAGCCGATCAGCAGTCCCTGCATCATGGTTTGCACGGTGGATGGTGCCTCAGGCCTTTGCCTCGGCTGCTATCGCACCCTGCCCGAAATCGCTGAATGGAGCCGGATGGACGAGGAGAAACGCCTCGCGATCATGGCTGAACTGCCTTCGCGCGTGGAGCGCCTTCCGGCAGAGCTGCGCTAACAAAACCTAATAGCAACGTTGTGGCGTAAACCTTTCATTCGCCACGTCGATTAATTTGATGGGAACAGTCGTGTGACAGCATCCCCATCATGATCCGATTTGACTCGCGCTCACTGGTGGTTTTCTCCGCAGCTCTCGGCACCTCGCTGGTCTGCGCAGGGGTACTGTTCATTATCGACAGCCCCGAGGTTGGCGCGCGCCTGATCGGTCGCCCTGTGCCGATTGCAGCCCCTGCTGTGCTGCGTGCTGCAGACGGCCACTATTGGGCAGAGGCCTCAATGGATGGCCGCTCCATGCGGATGCTGGTCGATACCGGTGCCTCGCTCGTCACACTCAGCCGCAAGGATGCCCGCGCCCTGGGCGTGTTTGTGGGCGATGACGAGTTCACCCACACGCTCAGCACAGCCGCCGGCCCTGTTAAGGCATCGCCGGTCACGCTCAACAACCTGTCGGTTGCGGGCGTTCGCCTGCACAAGGTCGAGGCCATGGTGGTCGATCAAGAACTGCCTGCACCACTACTGGGCATGAGCTTCCTTGGTCGCCTGTCCGCCTTTGAAGCGCGCCCTGACGGGATCGTGCTCAAAGGTTAAGACCTTCAGCGCGGGCCGAAAGGCACCACCTTGTTCTGGCGGTCATGGCCGATGTCGGCCTCGCCCAGATATTCAATCCCCGCACGTTGGCACCAGTGGCGGGCGATCTCTTCGGCAGTCATTCCGAAATCCGGATCATTGACCGTCACATCCGAGACGCGGCCCATACGAATGCCCGCGCATTTACGTATGCTGGCCTGTCCGGTCAGGTGGAACATCATCCGGTCGATGCGGTACATGGCCTCGGACACTTCCTCGATCATGATGACATGGCCCGACAGGTCCGGCTCGACCCCCGTACCGACCAGCTCATTGAGGATGGTCAGGTTAAAGGCCACCGCCGGACGCGCATCGGTTGCCAGAGAACCTTCCAGCGAATCCACATCACCCGTCCGCAGCCAGTTCACTGCCCGCAAGCCCGTCTCGTCATGTCGCGATCCATCCGCCGCCATCGGACCGTGGGCCACAGTGCCGATACCGGCCTTGTAAAGCGCAGCCAGCAGCGTTCCTGCATCCGAATAGCCGAGGTAACGCTTGGTACGCGCATGATCGTTCAGCTTGGGGATTACCGCCTCTGCAATCCGGCACGAACCATAACCGCCGCGTGCAAACCAGATGGCATCAATCGTCGGGTCATTGGCGTAATCGACAAAGGCCGCCGCACGGGTCGCATCATCGCCGCCAAAGTGTCCGTGCACCTCATACAATGAGGGATGCATGACCAGTTCTACCTCGCCATCAGGCCACATGGTCTTACCCCATGCCTCGATCGCCGCGCCCCGCGCAGGGTCGAGGCGGGAGCTGGCATTGACCACACCGATACGGAAAGCTTTGGTCGTCATGAGTAAGGGATGGCCTTGAGCGTCTTGCGTGCTAGTCAGGCACCGGACAACTCTCGCCCTTCTGCGTCAAGATCAGGCCCATGATTAAAGACTATTATTTCTGTGGCATCGGTGGCTCCGGCATGATGCCTCTGGCCCTGATCGTACAATCGCAAGGCCACACCATCGGCGGCTCGGACCGCGCGCTGGATCAAGGGCGCACGCCTGAAAAGTTTGACTGGCTGCGCAACCATGGCGTTAGCCTGTTTGCACAGGATGGCTCGGGCGTAACCTCGCCAGAGCAGATCGTCGTCGCCTCTGGCGCGATTGAGGACACGGTACCTGATATCGCCGCCGCACGCCGCGTGGGCGCAACCGTCGTCACCCGCCCGCAGATGCTGAGCCAGCTTTTCAACGCCGCCCCCACCTCCATCGGCGTGGCGGGCACCAGTGGCAAATCCACCATCACCGGCATGATCGCCTGGATCCTGCATCAGTCAGGCCGTGAGCCGACCGTAGTGAACGGCGCGGTGATGAAGAATTTCGTCACCGACGACCAGCCCTTCGCCTCAGCCCTTGTCGGTGGCCCCGACACCTTCGCCGCCGAGGTGGACGAGTCCGACGGTTCCATCGCCCGCTATAATGCGACGGTGGCCGTGGTCTCCAACATCTCGCTCGACCACAAGTCGATGGAAGAACTGCGCGACCTGTTCGGCGGTTTCGTAAACCGCGCCAAGGCGGCGGTGCTAAACCTCGACAATGAAGAGACCCGCACCCTTTCCGCTCTTCACAGCGACAAACCGATCCTGACCTTCTCGCACAAGGATCAAAGCGCCAGCCTCTATGCGCACGGCCTTGAGCCACAGGCCGATGGCATCCGCTTCCAACTTGTCGAGAGCGGGCGTGACCATTCGGTGCGACTGATGGTGCCGGGTGCGCACAATGTCGCCAATGCACTGGCCGCACTGGCTGCGGTAAAGGCGCTGGGCATCGACGTGGCCGAGGCAGCCAAGGCACTGGAAAGCTTTGCGGGTATCCGCCGCCGCCTCGAAACTGTCGGCACCGCCAAGGGCGTGACCGTCATCGACGACTTCGCCCATAACCCCGACAAGATTTCGGCCACGCTCAAAACCCTTCATGCGTTCGAGGGCCGTTTACTGATCATGTTCCAGCCGCACGGTTTTGGGCCGCTGAAGCTGATGCGCGAAGAGTTCATCGACACCTTCGCCAGCCTGATGCAGCCGGACGACATCCTGATGATGCCACAGCCTGTCTATTACGGCGGCACCACCGACCGCAGCGTGACGTCCGAACACATTGCCGAAGGTGTGCGCCAGCGCGGCCTGATTGCCGAGGCGATGGAAACCCGTGACGACTGTGGCCGCCGCCTGATTGAACTGGCCAAGGCGGGCGACCGTATTCTGGTGATGGGCGCGCGGGACGACACCCTGTCTGTTTTTGCCGCAGACCTGCTGAGCCAAATCTGATCCGGCGCATCGCGTTCCACTACGGTGTAACAAAATCCTTGACCGTTCCACTGTTACAGCATAGTGGAACGCGCATGACGACCGAACCTGCCATTCCTGCCACGCCCGCAGCCTCCAAGGAGGCTGCTCGCGACGCGCTGCTCGACGCCCTGTTGGCGATGAATACCCGCGAGGAAATGGCGGCCTATCTGGCTGATCTATGCACCCCTGCCGAACTGCGCGCCTTTACCGAGCGCTGGCAGGTGGCGCGCCTTCTCGACAAGGGCGACAAATCCTATCGCGAGATCGCCGCCGAGGCATGCGCCAGCCCCACCACCGTGGTTCGTGTTGCCCGCTATCTGAAGGACATGCCGCATCAGGGCTATCGCATCGCCCTTGATCGCATTTCCTCCGCTGACTGAATTCTGACCCGAGAGAGTAAACCCATGAGCACCGCACAAGGTCGGCTCCGTATCGCCATTCAGAAATCCGGCCGTCTGGCCGACCGCTCGCTGGACCTAATCCGCGACGCGGGCCTGAAGTGGGTTAAGGGTCATAACGAACTGTTGTACCGCGTCGAGAACTATCCGATCGACCTGATCCGCGTGCGTGACGACGACATCCCCACCTTCGT
>JAEZHG010000077.1 GCA_023436945.1 Pseudomonadota bacterium
GGCCCAGTACGTCCAGATGGTCCTGAAGGTTGCGGCCTACGCCCGGCAGATCGACTTCAGGCGTCACTCCGGCCTCACGCAGCCAGTTGGAATCGCCGATGCCTGACAATTGCAGCAGTTGCGGCGAGTTGATAGCCCCGCCGCTGAGGATCACCTCGCGACCGCAATAAAGGGTCTTGAGCTTGCCGCCCTGTTTGTATTCGACGCCGCGCGCCTTGCGGCTGTCGATCAACACGCGGTGGGCCAGCGCCTTGGTGATGACCGTCAGGTTCGGACGGTTCATTGCGGGGCGCAGGAAGGCGACAGCGGCGCTGCAACGCTTGATACCCTGCTGGGTCACCTCATAGGGGCCATAGCCCAGTTGGCTGCCCGCGTTGAAGTCGTCATTGGCAGGGAGGCCCAGCGCCGCACAGGCCTCGAAATAGGCTTGGGTCAGCGGGTTCAAGGGATCGATAGCCTGCACCGACAGGCTGCCGTCGCTGCTGTGCCAGTCGTTGGCTCCGGCCATGCGCTTCTCGACGCTCTTGAAGGCGGTCAGGACCTCGTCCCATCCCCAACCCTCTGCGCCGAAGGTGTCGCGCCACTCGTCATAGTTTTCGGCAGCACCACGGATATAGTGCATGGCGTTGATCGAGCTGGAGCCGCCGAGCACCTTGCCTCGCGGCCAGAACAGCTTGCGGTTGGCCAGATGCTCCTGAGGGGCGGTCCAATAGTGCCAGTCGAGGGTTTTCGAGGCGATGGCCTGACCCATCATCAGCGGGGCTTCGACAAGAAGGTTTTTGTCGCTGCCACCGGCTTCGAGGATCGCGACAGTGATCGAAGGGTCTCTGGATAGGCGCTCGGCCATAACGCAGCCTGCCGATCCGGCACCCACAATCACGTAGTCGAATCTGGATTCGGCCATCTCATCCCCTCCTACGCAAAGCATTGCTGCAATAGTGGGATGGGTGCAGAGCGCGGCACTGCCGTCAACTGTCGATAGTGTTAGTGGATCAAAAACTTGCCGAACGTCGCAATGGTGACGTCGTTAGAAAAAGTTTTTGATTTTAAAGGGAAGGGAAAGTGGCGCACGCGAAGAGATTCGACCTCCTGCCCCTCAGATTCGTAGTCTGATGCTCTATCCAGCTGAGCTACGGGTGCGCTGTGACTTTCGTCGTCTGCCGTGGGTCAGTGCCCCGCGGCGAGGACGGCTATCTAGCTTTTCGATTTTCGGATGGCAACAGCTAATTTGAGGAAAATGAAAGAAAATCCGGGGTTGGCGAAAATCTTTCAGGGGCTTAGGCATGGCCTTACCCATCCGGCTAAGAGAGTATTGCGCACCATGACAAGTTTTAATCGCCAGAAGGCTGCCATGCGAAATAGCTCTATCGCTTCACTGATTTTCGCTGCGGGGCTCGTTTTTTCGGCCTCTTCGCCCGCTCTGGCGTTTGAAGCGGCACCGCAGGGCGAGTCACAGGTTGTTGCCGCCGCCGATACGGGAATCGCGCGCGGTCCATTCGTGACCGCAGCCAACCCTCTGGCCGCCGAAGCCGGTATGCGTGTGCTGCGTCAGGGCGGATCGGCAGTGGATGCCATCGTCGCCATTCAGGCCGTTCTGTCTCTGGTCGAGCCGCAGTCGTCGGGTCTGGGCGGTGGTGCCTTCCTGATGACCTACAATGCGGCCACGGGCGATGTGGTCCAGTATGATGGCCGCGAGACCGCGCCGTCTGCCGCAACGCCTGAACTGTTCTATGAGGACGGCAAGCCGCTGGCCTTTATGGATGGCGTGCTGTCGGGCCGCTCGACGGGCGCGCCGGGTGTGGTTGCCATGATGGGTATGGCCCACGGCGATCAGGGCAAGCTGGCATGGGGCGAACTGTTCTATGAGGCCGAGAGCCTTGCCCGTGACGGCTTCATCGTCTCGCCGCGTCTGGCGGGCTATATCAACGCGGGTCGTGGTCAGGCTGTCAGCCAGTGGGCCACCGACTATTTCACCAAGCCGGACGGCACCCGCTATCAGGCCGGTGATCGTCTGACCAACCCTGCCTATGCCGCCACGGTGCGCCGTCTGGCATCGGAAGGTCCGTCGGTCTTCTATCAGGGCGAAATCCCGCAAAAGATCGTCGAGGCTGTTCAGGCCGAACCGCGCGCAGGTCTGCTGACGGTGGGTGACATCGCCGCATATCGTCCGCTGCGTCGCGATCCGATCTGCCGTCCCTATCGCGAATACACCGTCTGCGTGCCGTCGCTGCCGTCCAGCGGTGTGGCCCTGCTTCAGTTCCTCGGTATGGCCGAGCAGACCCCTGACATCACCAAGGGCAAGGACAGCCCAGAGGCATGGGTGGCACTAGGCCGCCTGCAGCGCCTGATGTATGCCGACCGTGACCGCTATATCGGCGACGGCGACTTTGTCGGCGTGCCGGTCGCGGGCTTGCTGGACGAAGACTATGTGGCTAGCCGCGCCGCACTTGTGCCGACCCTGATCGGTCCGGCCACGGCAGGGCGTCCGGTCGGTTCTGCTCCGCAGCTTTCGGATGCGACGCTGGAGCCCGCAGGCACCACCCATTTCATGGCCGTGGATGCCGAGGGTAATGCCGCCAGTATGACTTCGACGGTCGAGAGCTTCTTTGGCTCGGGCCGTATGGCGGGCGGCTTCTTCCTGAACAACCAGCTGACCGACTTTTCCTTTACGCCGATGGAGGACGGTCATCCGGCTCCGAACGCTGTGGCGGGTGGCAAGCGTCCGCGTTCCTCGATGATCCCGACGATCATTCTGAACAAGGACGGCAAGCTGGTCGGGGCTATCGGCTCGCCGGGCGGTTCGTCGATCCTCGCCTATGTTGCCAAGACGGTGGTGGGTGTCGTGGACTGGAACCTGTCTATGCAGGAGGCCATCGCCCTGCCGAACCTCGTGGTACGCGGTCAGACCGTCGGGGCCGATACCGAGCTGTTCAACGATGAAATCCGCGATGCGCTGGCCGCTGCGGGTATGACTTTGCGTCCCAATGCGACCGAGACCTCCGGCCTGCACGGCGCCGTGTGGCGTGATGGCCAGTGGGACGGCGGTGCCGATCCGCGCCGTGAAGGTGTCGTCTTGACCCGCTAAAAGGCAAAAGGCCCGCAGCGATGCGGGCCTTTTTCTTATCGGGGTCTGATCGAGAACTGGAAGGCGAGGATGCCTTCATCGACATCGGTCTTGATGCCCTCGAAGCTGCGC
>JAEZHG010000081.1 GCA_023436945.1 Pseudomonadota bacterium
CGACGAAGACGTTCCCAGCCCGACCTTCACTCTGGTTCAGTTCTACGAGAGCGATCCTGCCGTCGCCCACTTTGACCTCTATCGCCTGAACGATCCCGAAGAGGCGTGGGAAGTGGGTCTGGACGAAGCTCTTGATGAAGGCTGCGCCCTGATCGAATGGCCGGAGCGACTGGGTGAAGATCCCGCCCGTTTCCTCGGCCCCGATATCCTGACCATTACCCTCGCCGAAGAGGGCCAATCCCGTCTTGCGACCGTATCTGGCGCAGGTCGTTGGGAAAGTAAGATTGATGACCTCGGCCTCTGATCGTGAAAACCTGAAACTGGCGCTGCTGGAGACGGCAGGACTGGCCGATGCCGAGCGCCATCCTCTGCCGGGGGATGCCTCGACGCGTCGCTATGAGCGTATCATCGCCGCCGATGGCCGTCGCTTCATGCTCATGGACCAGCCGCCCGCTTTCGAGAGCCAGCCCTGCGATCCGTCGTGGAGCGCAGACGAACGCCACGCCCAAGGCTGGAACGCGATTGCCCGCCTGTCGGCAGGCCGTATCGAAGCCTTTGCGGCGGTGGCCGAGCATCTGAACAGACTTGGCCTTTCTGCTCCTGCTATTCCGGCGCTGGATGCCGCCAACGGTCTGGCCCTGATCGAGGACTTCGGTGACGACCTGTTCGCCCGCGTGATCGAACAGGGCATGGACGAGGAGCCGCTTTACCTCGCCGCCATCGAGGCGCTGGCCAAACTGCATGATGCAGGCACACCGCCGTCTGTCATTTCCGGTGTCGCGGGCGAATGGCCGCTGCTGGTCTATGACGAGGTGGCACTTCAAGGCGGGGCGGACCTGTTTGTCGAATGGCTGCCCAAATACGACAGCCGCGTCTCCTTCGATGAAGCTGCCATCACAGAGTGGCGCGCCGCTTGGGCTCCGGTTGTGAAATCGGGTGCCGAAGGTGCATCGGTTATGGCCCACCGCGACTATCACGCAGAGAACCTGATCTGGCTGGCAGACCGCGAGGGCGCGGCCCGGGTCGGCATGATCGATTTTCAGGATGCCGTCATCGCCCACCCGAGCTGGGACCTGCATTCGCTGCTGCAGGACGCCCGCCGCGATGTTTCCGCAGAGCTGGAAGCCAAGGCTCTCGACCACTATTTCGCACTGCGCCCGAACGTGGACCGCACCGCCTTCATGGCTGACTATGCGGGTCTGGCCGCGCTTAACGAAGCGCGCATCATCGGCATTTTTGCCCGCCTGATCGCACGCGATGGCAAGCCGCGCTATGCCCAGTTCCTGCCGCGCATGTGGGCGCATCTGAACCGCAACCTCGAGCAGCCCGCGCTGGCCACGGTCGCCGCATGGTTCGACAAATATGTGCCTGTGGAGGTCCGCAAATGAGCACGCCTAAAACGGCAATGGTGCTGGCCGCCGGCCTTGGCACCCGTATGCGCCCCCTGACCAATGATCGCCCCAAGGCGCTGGTCGAGGTCGGTGGCCGCGCCCTGATCGATCACGTGCTGGACCGTCTGGTCGCCGTGGGCGTCGAGACGGCTGTGGTCAATGTCCACTGGTTCGCCGAGCGTTTGGAACAGCATCTGGCCCTGCGCAGCGACATCAAGATCATCATCTCCGACGAGCGCGCCGAACTGCTCGAAACGGGTGGCGGTCTGAAGAAGGCGAAGCCGCTGCTGGGCGATGATCCGGTGTTCGTGGCCAATATCGACAGTGTCTGGATCGACCGCGCCGATGCCCTGTCCGACCTTGTGGCCCTGTGGGACGAGGACCGTATGGACGTGGCCCTGTTGCTGGCCCGTCGCGAAGGCTCGATAGGCTTCGAGGGTGCTGGCGATTTCTCCATGGACGATGAGGGTCAACTGACCTTCCGTGGTGACCGCGCCGAGGTGCCGTTTGCCTATATGGGCGTGCACATCACTCGCCCGTCCTATGCGGATAATGGCCCCGAGGGCCCCTTCTCGCTCAGCCCGCTATGGCGAGGCTCTGCCGAACAAGGCCGCCTCTATGGCACGGTGCTGGACGGAGACTGGATGCACGTCGGTGATCCGCAGGCCCGCGACGAGGCCGAGGCCAAACTGGCCCGATAACCAAAAAGACGAAACGACAAGGTGGGGCAGGGCAGCATGACATTCGATCCGTTTTCGATAACCGGCCCGCGCTGGTACGCGATTGCAGCCCACCGCCCCTTTTTGGAAGACCTTGCGGCCGGGGTTCTGGACTGGCTGTCCGGCCGCCCGCCCGAAGAGCTTTCGGACGCGACGATCCTTCTGCCCAACCGCCGCGCGGCGCGGGCCTTTACCGCGGCCCTGTCCAAACTGTCGGCGGACAAGCCTGTTCTGCTGCCACAGGTGCGCCCGCTGGGCGACCTTGAGGAGGACGAGCCACCCTTCACGCCGGGCGCGCTGGGTCTTGATCTGCCGCCCGCCATTCCGGCCCTGACGCGTCGCGTCGAGCTGTCCAAGCTGATTGTCGAGAATTTCGACAATACGCTGCGGCCCGTTCAGGCGCTGGACCTTGCCGATGCGCTGGGCCGTTTTCTGGATTCCTGCCAGTTGGAAGAGGTGCAAGACCTCGGGCGCGTCGCGAGTCTCGTAGACGGCGACATGGCCGCCCACTGGCAACGATCGGCAGAGTTCCTCGCCCTTGGTGTCGAGAAATGGCCCAAGCGACTGGATGAGATGGGTCTGGTTGATCCGTCATGGCGCAAGGCCACCTTGCTACGCCGCCTTGCCGAACTGTGGGACCGCGAACCGCCGCAGCAGCCTCTGATTGTCGCGGGCTCGACAGGTACGGTCCCCGCTGCCGCCGATGTGATGGGGGCCGTGGCACGTGCACCCTTGGGCTGCGTCGTCCTGCCGGGTCTCGACCTCGATCTGGACGAGGCTGTCTGGCAAACCATCACCAGCGAGAACGAGCAGCACCCCCAGCGCGCCCTCAAACGCCTTTTGGAACGCCACGAGGTTGAGCGCGCCCAAGTGCGCGAATGGCACCGCCCCGCCCTGACTGAAGAGACCATCCAGCAGGGCATGGCCCGCCAGCGCCTGTTGAACGAGGCGCTTCGCCCTGCCGACGCCACGGGCGACTGGCGCTATGCCATTAAAGACATCCGCAACCGCGCCGCAGACACCGGACGCGACCCCATCGCCGAAGGGCTGAAGGGTCTGTCGATCCTTCCCCTTCGCCACGAGGAAGAAGCTTCTGCCGCCATCGCCCTGATGATGCGCGAGACGCTGAACACCCCCGGCAAGACCTGCGCGCTGGTGACACCCGATCAGGAACTGGGCCGCCGCGTTCAGGCCCGCCTGTCGCGCTGGGGCATTGTCGCCGACGCCTCGGCAGGTCTGCCGCTCAATCGCATGGAAGCGGGCACCCTGTTGGAACTGGCCGCGCGCTGGATCGAAAAGCCCGCCAATCCGCAAACCCTTCTGGCCCTGCTGAAACATCCGCTGGTGGTTCTGGATGGCGACGACACGGAATATCTGGCCGCCTCGCTCGAACGCTATGGGCTTCGCACTGCAGAGCACTCCAGCCTCGAGAAGCTCAAGGCCTATCTGCTGAACCAAAAGCCGCGCGCCGAAGCCAGCGAAGAGGAACAGGGCAAGCACCTCCATCGCACCCAAACCCTGATCGCGTTTGTCGATCAGCTTGAAGCCATCAACGCTCTTGGCACCGCGGCCTTTGCAGAGGACGGAAAGGCCCGCCTCGACAACGCCAGCCGCTCCCTGACCGCCGTGATCGAAGCCTTGGCGGGCCAGAACGCATGGGCTGGACCCGATGGCGAACAGGCCGCTAGCCTCCTGTCAAACCTCATTCAGGGCGGCTCAGCGCTTGGTGATGTGACCCGCGCTGACATGGTCGAGATGGTGCAGGGCTTACTGGCCGAAACGGTCGTGCGCGTGGGCGGTGCGACCCATCCTTCCTTGCGCATTCTGGGGGCCATCGAGGCACGTCTGGTGCGCGCCGATCTGATGATTTTGGCTGGCCTTGAAGAAGGCATCTGGCCGCAGGGTGCGCCCGTCGATCCCTTCCTGTCGCGCCCGATGCGAGCCGCCCTTGACCTGCCCCCGCCCGAGCGCCGCATTGGCCAGAGCGCGCAGGACTTCGTTCAGGCCGCCTGCGCCCCGCAATCCATCCTCGTCCACTGCGAACGCCGCAGGGG
>JAEZHG010000159.1 GCA_023436945.1 Pseudomonadota bacterium
GAAGTCGGAATCGGGCGTGCACCGTCTGGTCCGCATCAGCCCGTATGACGCCGCCGCCAAGCGCCACACCTCGTTTGCGTCGATCGGCGTGTCGCCAGTGGTGGATGACACCATCGAGATCGACATCAATCCGGCCGACGTTCGCACTGATACCTATCGCGCTTCGGGTGCGGGTGGTCAGCACATCAACAAGACCGACTCGGCTGTGCGTCTGACGCACATTCCGACCAATACGGTCGTGGCCTGTCAGGCTGGTCGCTCGCAGCACCAGAACCGTGAACAGGCCTGGAAGATGCTGCATGCACGTCTGTACGAACTGGAACTGCAAAAGCGTGAGGCTGCGGCCCAGGCTCTGGCTGACGCCAAGACCGACTTCGGTTGGGGCCACCAGATCCGTTCCTACGTGCTTCAGCCGTACCAGATGGTCAAAGACCTGCGCACCAACGTCGAAACCTCGGACACCCAAGGTGTTCTGGATGGCGATCTGGATGCGTTCATGGGTGCCGCACTGGCTGCCCGTGTGGGCGAGACCCGCACCTGATCCGATTGGATTTCAGGCATAAGAAAAGGGAGACGGATCATTCCGTCTCCCTTTTTGCTTTCTGGCTTTAGGACAGCCTCAGGCAGTTTCTTCCTCGCCACGGCGGGCTTGGGTCGAGCGACCCGAGAACCATGCACCGCGATCAACGGTCAGTTGTTCCTGCGTGATATCGCCCTCGACGCGGGCCGAAGCATGCAGATGGACCTGTTTGGCGATGATTGCTCCGGTCACGCTGCCACGGACCTCAAGAACATCGGCGTGGACAGTGCCTTCGACAGAGCCCTTCTCGTTGATCAGAACCTGAGAAACACGGACATCGCCTTTGACGGTGCCTTCGATGACCAGTTGTCCAACCCCCGAGATGTCACCCTCGAAGGTCATTCCATTTCCAAGCACTGATGAGGCCTCTTTAGTCGGGCGTGAAGGGGGGGAGCCATTATTGTTGCCGCCGTAGCCGCCGCCAGAGCCGCCACCTGAGCCGCCCCAACCGCCACCACCCGAGCCACCGCCGTGGGCGGGCTGGGGGACATATTCATCGGCCACGGTTTCGCTGACGGTTTCGTCTGCGCCTTCTGCTTCGATGGCAGCGTCCTCTATGGTGTCTTCTGCTTTATTCTGCTGATCGCTAGCGTCGCCGAGCACAATCGGATCGGCCTCGCCACGCGCTTCTGCGGCATGGCTGTAGGAAGGTTTGCTCTCGACTAAAGGGGGCTCTTCGCGAGCCTCGGTTTCAAGCCCCAGTTCGTCATCGATATCGTGCAGATCGTCGTGAGGTGACGCAGTGCCCATGGACCGCGTCGGTGGGGGGACGTAGGGCTTGCCCTTATTAAACATACAGGCCTCCGTTGATGCCTTTCGGCAAAGGGGGGGTGAGACGACTCAGCGATCATTGCTACGTATGTCGTATAACAAACGTAAAACGCCGTTCGTTCAAACGGAGAAATCTGTATTTCTGTAGTTAATTAGCTCTAGGCGAGAGCTTTCGCAGCTTCCAGCACTTCTGCCGCGTGGCCTTTCACTTTCACGTTGTGCCAGACCTTGGCAATATCCCCTTGAGGATCAACGAGGAAGGTCGCGCGCTCGATGCCCATATATTCGCGGCCATAGAGTTTCTTTAGAATCCACACGCCCCACGCCTCGGTGACGGTGCCATCCTCGTCTGAACCAAGAATGATCTTGAAGTCATGCTTGGCCTTGAAGCGGTCGAGATTTTTCACCGTATCGCGCGAGATGCCGATGATAACCGTATTGGTGGCGGCAAACTCGTCTGCCAGCGCCGAGAAGTCCTGCCCCTCGGTCGTGCAACCGGGGGTGTCGGCCTTGGGATAGAAATAGACCACGACCTTTTGGCCCTTGTGGGCTGACAGGTCGAAGCGGCCATCGCCATCGGTTGCGATGACCAGCGCGGGGGCCGGGGTGTTTTCTGCGATTTGGGTCATGTCGTAAAAATCCACTTGTCCAGCGCACCCGCGCCTTATGTCGTCTTAGACCGGCTTAACCAGCACGATCTTTTTCTTGCCTGCGGCCAGCTTGATCACACCATCGGCGTTGATGTCGGCTTCGGTCACCAGTTGAGCGCCGTCAGAGACAGCCACATCGTTCAGACGCAGGCCGCCGCCTTGGGCCAGACGGCGGGCTTCGCCGTTAGACTGGGTCAGGCCTGCCTTGGTGATGACAGCGGCAACCATCGCGCCGACAACCTCGTCACGCGCCAGTTCTACCGTCGGCAGGTCAGCCGAAAGCTGGCCCTTTTCAAAGGCGGCTTCTGCAGCGGCACGGGCGGCCTTGGCGGCTTCCTCGCCGTGCATCATGGTGGTGGTGGCGTCGGCGAGGGCCTTCTTGGCCTCGTTGATCTGTGCGCCTTCCATCGCCTCGTAAGCGGCGATTTCTTCCAGCGTCAGGTCGGTGAACAGGCGCATGAAGCGGCCCACGTCCGCATCCTCGACGTTGCGCCAGAACTGCCAGTAGTCGTACGGGCTCAGCTGCTCTTCGTTGAGCCAGATGGCACCGCCCGCGGTCTTGCCCATCTTGCCGCCCGATGCGGTCGTCAGCCGCGGGGTGGTCAGGCCGAAGGCCGACTTCTGGTCCACGCGGCGCACCAGATCGACGCCCGAGGTGATGTTACCCCACTGGTCCGAGCCGCCCATCTGCAGGGTGACCTTGTGGGCGCGGTTCAGCTCGAGGAAGTCCACCGACTGCATCAGCATGTAGTTGAACTCGAGGAAGGTCATCGGCTGCTCGCGCTCGAGGCGCAGTTTGACCGAGTCGAAGC
>JAEZHG010000086.1 GCA_023436945.1 Pseudomonadota bacterium
CGGCTCGTCCAGCAGCAGCAGGCGCGGCTCGCGGGCGAGGGCCTGTGCAAGGCCCGCCAGTTGCTTCTGGCCGCCAGACAGACGGTCCAAGCGTTGGCTGGCTAATGCCTCTGCGCCAATGCGCTGCAGCACGGCATAGGCGCGCTCTACGGCCTCGCGGTCGCTAAGGGCGGCTCCACCCAGTGGCGTGGCACGGATCGAGGCCACAACCGTCTCCAGCACCGACAGGGCGATGCCCTGCGGCAGGGTCTGGGGCATGTAGGTGACGCGCTTGGCACGGTCGGCCAGCGACAGTCCGGTCAACTCGGCATCATCCATGCGGATGCTGCCCTTGGCGGGGATAAGGCCCGCCAGAGCGCGCAGCAGGGTGCTCTTGCCCGCGCCATTGGGACCGACGACAGAAACAACTTCGCCCGCTTCAAGTTTCGGCAGGCTGAAGCCCGATACGATGGCCTTGCCGCCGTATCCGGTGCTGAGGTTCTCGACGATCAGGCCACTCATGCGCGGCCTCCGTTACGGAAGATCAGCAACAGGAAGACCGGAACCCCGATCACTGCCGTCACGATACCCACCGGCATCAGAACGCCCGGCACGATGATCTTGGATGCCGCCGAGGCCAGCGACATGATGATTGCACCCGACAGGATGCTGGCTGGAAGGAAGAAGCGGTGATCCTCGCCCACCAGAAGGCGGGCGATGTGCGGACCGACCAAACCGATAAAGCCGATGGCACCGACAAAGGCGACAGCCGTGGCCGACAGCAGGCTGACGCGCAGCAGCGACAGGAAGCGAAGACGTTTCACATCCACGCCAAAGCTCATGGCGCGGTCCTCACCGAGGCGCAGCGCCGTCAGGCCGCGCGAGGACAAAAGCGAGAAGGGCGTAACCAGAACTAGCACCACAGCCAGCGCCGCCACGTTTTCCCAAGTGGCGCGTGACAGCGAACCCATGGTCCAGAAGACCAGTTGCTGAAGCGCCTCTGCCGAAGACAGGAACTGAACCAGAGCCGTCAGAGCGTTGAAGGCAAACACGAGCGCGATACCGAACAGGACAATGCTTTCGATGCCCGAGCCCTTCAGACGAGACAGGGCCTGAAGCGCCAGCACCGACCCGAAGGCAAACACAAAGGCATTGAGCGGAACCAGCCAGTCCGAGCCGATGAAGCCTGCACCAAAGCCCAGAACGATAGCCAGCGAGGCACCGAACGATGCTGCCGAAGACACGCCCAGCGTAAAGGGGCTAGCCAGCGGATTGTTCAGAACCGTCTGCATCTCGGCCCCGGCCAGCGCCAGCGCGGCACCCACCATCATGGCCATCAAGGCATAGGGCAGGCGGACCTGCCAGATGATGGCCATCTGTGGCGTGCTCAGGCTGGACGGGTTGAAAATGCCGTTCAGAACCGTCGAAACCGAGATGGAAGACGGGCCTGTAATGATGTCGAGAACCAGTGCAACGAACGCCAGAACACCCAGCACGCCAAGGGCGACAAAGCGCAGCCGGATATCGCGTGTATAGGCCGCCACCGCATCGGGCGCAGCACTTCTCGCGTTCGCAATCATCAGGACCTCAAAAAAGCGACTGCGTCGCAATACACGCCTTCACCTTAATGGGCTAGGCTATGACGATGTCAAAGACCGGATCTGCCTTCACCTATGCACAGCCACCCTTGAGCGGAGGCTGCCAATATCTGTCTCTGGACGGTGATAACGGGGCTCCGGCACTACGGGTCTGGATGAACAAGCCAACGGGCGAAATGCCTGTAGCGGGCTGGCCCGTGCTGATTGTTCTGGATGGCGAGCGGTATTTCACAACCGCCGCCGAGATGGCCCAGCGATTGTCCAACCGCACCGCCAAGACACGTATCGTGCCGATGATCGTGGTGGGAATCGCGCCCGCCGAATCTGACGATCGCGTGGCCGCCTATGCCTTTACCGCTGGCGAGGGCGTGGATAGCCCGCTGGGCGAGAAGGTTTTGGAGCGTATCCGTACCGAGCTGCTGCCGATCCTGTCAGGCGAGGGGGCGGATATTGGTCGCGTGACATTGGCCGGACACTCTATGTCGGGGCTGTTTGCTCTTGAGGCTATGTCGCGTGGGGCAGGCTTTGACCGCTATGCCGCGATCAGTCCGTCGCTTTGGTGGAATACGGGGGTGATCGAGGCGCTGAACGGGCCTTGCGAAAACCTGCTGCTGGCCGTTGGCGAACTGGAAGAAGCCAGGGACGTGGCTCCGATCCAGAAGGCGCGCGGCATGGTCAGTAACCTCATGCAACTGGGCGAGAAGCTGGGTGTTCCGGTCGATGTGCGCGCAAACGAAGACCACGGCGCGGTGGTCTATACGGTGTTGCCTAAGGTGATGCGTTTCGCCTCTGCCTAACCCCTAGGCCGCTCTTGCTTTGATGTCCGCGCAGGACTAGCCAGTCGCGAGTGATTATCATTCGTGCGCTTCTTGGCGCAGAGGGCTGGGTGTCGTGACGACATTGAATAGGGTCGAGATACAGGACGTGCTCGACCAGAACAGGATCGCTCCGGTTCAGTGGGTCGTGCTGGTTCTGTGTTTTCTGGTCATGTTTCTGGATGGCTATGACACGGCGGTAGCCGCCTTTGTCGCGCCTGTCCTGTCGAAGGTCTGGGCCATAGAGCCAGCCGCCATGAAGCCGGTTCTGGCGGCGGTGTTGTTCGGTGTGGCCTTTGGCGCACTGGCGGCGGGGCCGCTGGCGGATCGCTTTGGCCGTCGCTGGGTGCTGATTGTTTCGGTCACCCTGTTTGGACTGTTCAGCCTTGTCTCGCCATTGGCTCAGTCTGTGCCTCAACTGGCTTGGCTGAGGTTCGCAACGGGGCTGGGCCTTGGGGCGGCAATGTCCAACGCTGCGACCCTGACGGCGGAATATGCGCCAACAGGGCATCGCTCGGTGATGGTGGCCGTGTTGTTTGCAGGATTCACGCTCGGCTCGGCCAGCGGTGGTCTGTTGGGCGGCTATATGATCCCCGCACTGGGATGGGAAAGCGCCTTTATCGTGGGCGGTATTGCGCCCTTGGTTCTGGCGGTGGTCATGGCGATGGCCCTGCCGGAATCGCTGAAATACCTGTCGCTGAAAGCCGATAAGTCCGAACGCGTTCGGGGTCTTCTGGCACGCATCGAGCGACGCGGGGCCATTGCCGCTGATGCAGAGATTGTCGGGGCGGACGGCGGTGCGGGAAGGGCATCGCTCGGCGTGATGTTCAGGCGTGATCTGTTGATGGGCACGCTGTGCCTGTGGGCGACGTTCTTCTTTGGCCTGCTGGTGATCTTCCTGCTGCGGAGCTGGCTGCCGACGCTGGTGACGCTGTCGGGCGAGAGCATCCAGCGTGCGGCCTTCCTTGCGGCCCTGTTCGATGTGGGCGGCACGGTAGGCGCATTCGGTGTGGCGTGGCTGGCTGATCGATTCCGCCATGACGGCGTAGTGGCGGTGACCTATCTGGTCGCGGCGGTGATGATCTATCTGTTCTCGCAGTGGCTGGGGAATATCGTGCTTTTGGCCACGGGCATTCTGGTGCTCGGCTTCCTGTTGTCCGGCGCACAGGCGACCGTTCCGGCTATTGCGGCAAAGTTCTATCCGACCGAAGGCCGTGCGACGGGCGTGGCGTGGGTTTTGGGTATCGGGCGCTTCGGCGGTATCGCGGGGGCACTGGCGGGCGGAACGCTGCTGCAACTGGGGTGGAGCTTTGCCACCATCCTTGCAT
>JAEZHG010000232.1 GCA_023436945.1 Pseudomonadota bacterium
ATGGTAAAAACCGCCCCGCCCTCCGCAGAAAAAAACGCGAAGGTGCCGCCGCTGTAGAATTCGCGCTAGTCGGTCTGCCTTTTTTCATGCTCATTCTGGCCATATTCGAAGTGGCCCTGATGCTGTCCGTGAACTCAATGCTGGACAATGCCGTGGTCAGCAGCGCCCGACTGGTGCGTACAGGCCAAGTCGGTAACCAGATGACACAGCAAGAGTTCGTTGACGAGGTCTGCAGTCGCATGGTTCTGATTACGACGAACTGCAAGGATCGTCTCTCAGTTGATGTAAGGCCTGTGGCGTCCTTCACTCCGATCGCACCGCCCGCCATCATCAACGGCGAGTTCGATGACAGCGAACTGGGCTTCAACCCCGGTGCCTCGCGCAGCCTGATGCTTGTGCGCGTCTGGTATCAGTACCCGATCGTTAGCCCATTTATGCAGCAGGCCATGTCAAAGTTGGCCAATGGCACCTACCTGATGCACTCGACCTCGGCCTTCAGAAACGAGCCTTACTGATGCTCAGAAGACTTGCCTATTTCCCGCGCCTGATGGTCCGTCGGTTCAAGCAAAACACCGACGGCGCAGCTGCGCTCGAGTTTGCACTGCTTCTGCCTGTACTGCTGTTCCTGTATCTGGCCGTTGTGGAAATCTGCATGGCCTTCATGGTGAAGCGCCGCGTCAGCCACGCGACGTCCCAGATTGCCGATATCGTCGCCCAAGGCGATATCGTGAACAAGAGCACGCTGAACGGCTATTTCGACGTCGCCAATATGATCATGACGCCCTTCTCCGGTACGCCGTTGACGGTGCGCGTCAGCAGCATCGGCAAGAATTCGCAGGGGCAGGTTATTGTGCAATGGAGCCATGCCCGTGGCATGTCGCCCCTGACCAAGAACTCCCAGGTTCCTGCGGCCAGCGTGCCCGCCGGCCTGCTGAACAACAACACCGACACCTATATTCTGGCCGAGAGCGTCTATGCGTATGACTCGCCCTATGACATTACGGTGCCGGGGTTCAGCGATCTGCTCAGCGGCATCACGACCTTCCGCCGCGAGTTCTATCTGCGACCGCGTGAAATCTCGGCCATCACCTGCTCTGACTGCTGAGGCTTAAAGCCCGCCAAGCGCCTGTTTTAGCGCCGATATCTTGGCAGCGGTTTCATGCAGTTCGTCTTGGGGATTGCTGCCTGCGGTAATGCCCGCTCCGGCCAGTGTGCGCCAATGCCACTGGCCGTTTTCGTGGGTGAAGCTGGCCGTGCGGATCAATACCGACGCATCCAGAGACCTCGCCGCCCTCAGCCCCACCCCGAACAACGCCCCGCACCAGATTCCACGTGGTGCCTCATGGGCGGCAATGACCTTCATGGCCTGATGCTTGGGCGCGCCCGTGATCGATCCGGGTGGAAAGGTGGCCTGCATGACATCGGCCAGCCCCAGCCCCTCTGACAGACGACCGGATACAACCGAGGTCAGATGGTGAACCGTCGGGAAGGTCTCGACCTCGAACAAGCGGTCCACCTTCACGCTACCGACCTCGCAGACCCGCGCCAGATCGTTGCGCATCAGGTCCACGATCATCAGGTTCTCGGCGCGGTCCTTCAGACTTTCCGCCAGTTCTTGTCGGTGGGCACGATCCTGTTCGGGCGTGACGCCACGCGGGCGGGTACCTTTGATCGGGCGGGTCTCAAGCCTGCGGCTTTCGGGGGCAAAGGTCAGGAACAACTCGGGAGAGTTGGAAACAACCGCCCGACCGTTCAGCGCCCAATAGGCCCCATAGGCCGCACCATTATGGGCCGATAACCGCAACAGGACCTCGAAGGGATCACGCCCATCAGTCAGGGTGCCAGACCATGCACGCGCGATATTGGCCTGAAACAGTTCGCCCTGACCGATGCGGTCAATCACATCGGCGACGGCGTCCACATAGGCCTGCTCGTCGCGCTCGGCTTGGAAATCTTTGGAAGGGGCGCTGGGTGACACCTGTGGTGCGACGGCGGATTGCCACCAGCCCTCGGCGATGCTGGCGGCGTTGGCGGCGTGAGTGCTGTCCTCGCCATAGCCATAGGCCGCGACGGTTTGGGTCACGTGATCAAACACCAGCAGTGAACGGTATCGGGCCAGCATCAGATCGGGCCAGACCTCGCCACGCTCGCCCGTCGCCGCACGCGCTCCGGCATCGTAGGAGGCCAAGCCAATAACAGGAGCCGCCTGCCATTCGGCTTGCGCTAGAGGCGCGAACTGGCCGTTGTCCGCTCTGCCATGCCACGTCAGGTCAGGCTCGCACGCCACATAGGACCAGCAGCCACCGTGCGCATGGGGATCTGCCCCACCGGCCACCATGGCCAGCAGCCCCTCACGCCCTTGTAACCCCGAAGCTACCGACAGTGGATCACGCCACGTCAGAACGATCTCATGCCTTGGCATCATCAGGCCGTCAGCCTTTGGCGGATCGCGAGCGTCATGACCGCATCGACGCCCAGCACCTGCTCCATATAGGCCGTAACACTGCCGTGGCTTTGGGCCATCGCCTGCCACGCGCCGTTTAGAAAGTCAGGCTCCACTCCGAAGAAGGCCACCACGGCATCATTCGACGCCCGCTTTCCGGTTCGGCGATAGAGCCACTCGGCGAACTTGTCGGCTCGCTCTTCCAGCCGGACCGCGCTGTTGGTGGCCAGATAGTCCGCCAGTAGATCATCACCGGAAACGCCCAGCACCTTGTGCGTCAGGGCGGCCAGCAACCCCGTGCGGTCCTTGCCCGCCGCACAGTGGATCAGCGACGCGCCCTGCCCCTCGGCCAGCGCTTTGAAATGGGCTTTGAACAGTACGATGTGCGCCGGCTCATAGGGCATTCGCGCATAGGTGCCCGCCATGTATCTGCGTCCGGAATCCGGTGTTAGATCCTCTTCCATCAGGAAGCGGATGTGCGGTGCTACGCCCTCTCCACCCAGATCGCTGGTGATCATCCGACCATCCCAACCCTGTGGCAGGCGCGACGGATCCTTCTCGCGCTCGCTCGAACGGCGAAGGTCCACGATAGTGGATAGGTTCAGCTGCGCGACCGCATTCAAATCCTGTTCGCTGGCGCGTGAATGCTGCGCCGAGCGGTAGAGCAGGCCACGCGCTACAGGGCCATCTGCCCCGTCGTAACCGCCATAGTCACGAAAGTTCTCGATGCTCTCAAACGAAAGAAGACGGTCGCTCATGACCGTCTTCCATAACCCGATTGCTCGGGCATTCCACCTATCGATGAGCGACGAGACGCGAAATCTGGTCGAGATAGGCCACGAATGCCTCCCGCCCCGCAGCCGTCAGCGCCGCCTTCGTCAGGGGTTTGCGGCCCTGAAATGACTTCGCGACCGAAACAAACCCTGCCTCCTCCAGCTTACGGAGGTGGACGGACAGATTACCATCCGTCGTTTGCAGGCGGGTCTTCAGCTCACTGAACTCTGCGGCTTCCACTCCTGACAGATAGGCCATGATACCCAGCCTGACCCGTCCATGGATGACCTCGTCGATCTCGTGGATGTCGAAGGCCTCATTATCTGCTGCGCCCATATCAGGCGCGGCCTTTGCTCTGGTTCATCAGGTATAGCCCCGGCACAAGCGCCACAGCCACCAGCATCACCAGATAGACGCCAAACACCATATGTGTGTTGGCAAACCACGCCAGAGCCACTGCGCCCCCATAGGACAGCAGACCGACACCGACCATCCAGCGCCGATCCACGATCAGCCCGCCAATCAGCCATGCCGAACCATAGGCGATCATCACCAGTGTCGGCATCAGCGCCATGGGAGCCCAGTTACCAGTGCTGAAGCCATAGGCCATCAGGCTGAGCCACGCGGCGAAGATGCTATAGCCACAGGCCGACCAGGCCGCGCCAATAGTGCGGTTGCGGATAGTGTCCACACCGCTGCGGGCATCGGACTTCCTCGTGATCATGATCACCGCTGCGGCAAAGATGACGCCGGTGGCGACCCACATACCGATTATGGCTACCGGAGCGAGGGTCAGCATTCCCGCCACGATTGCCCATTGGACGAGGCTGGGCAGACCAAAAATAATCGCTGCTGCCACCAGAACAGGTCCAACCAGAACGGGCGCATCACGCCCTTCGGCTGCAAGCTGCTTCAGATAGGCGATGTCACTTTGAACTGTATCAACCTGATCGCTGGTCATGTGGACCTCCCTTTGTGTTGATACTTTTATCGACCGCCCACTTTATGTTGTAAAGTGCTTTTTATAACGACGTTCATGTCGTTGAAATGGCAAAGAAAAAGGCCGCCTCCTTTCGGAGACGGCCCGTTTTCAATGCCAACCAATCAACGGAATGGCGGCTCGTCGAAGGCGCGCAACTTACGCGAGTGCATCGCTTCGCCCTCGGCACGCAGCAGGTCCACAGCCTGAATACCGATTTGAAGGTGCTCGGAAATCGCACCTTCATAGAAGCGGTTCGCCTGACCCGGCAGCTTGATCTCGCCGTGCAGCGGCTTATCGGAAACGCACAGCAGGGTGCCGTAGGGCACGCGGAATCGATAGCCCTGAGCCGCGATGGTGGCGCTTTCCATATCGATGGCAACGGCGCGGCTCTGGTTAAAGCGCAGCGCCGACTTGGAGTAGCGCAGCTCCCAGTTACGGTCGTCGGTCGTCACAACAGTGCCGGTACGCAGACGACGCTTCACTTCCTCGCCAGTCGCACCCGAAACCTGCTTGGTTGCGTCATAGAGGGCGCGTTGCACTTCTGCGATCGAGGGAACGGGGATGTCGGCTGGAAGCACAGCGTCCAGCACGTGGTCATCGCGCAGATAGGCGTGGGCCAGCACATAGTCGCCAATGGTCTGGCTACCGCGCAGGCCGCCACAGTGACCGATCATCATCCAGACGTGCGGGCGCATGACCGCAAGGTGGTCACAGATGGTCTTGGCGTTCGATGGACCGACACCGATGTTCACCAGCGTAATCCCCTGACCGTCAGCGCGGGTCAGGTGATAGGCCGGCATCTGATGCTTGCGCCATGCCGAGTCCATGACGGCGGCTTCGGCGTTCGGCGTATCCTTGGTGATCACCACGCCACCGGCGCAGGTCAGGGTCTCGTACGGGCTGTTAGGCTTCTTCAGTTCAGCAGCCGCCCAGCGAACGAACTCGTCCACATAGCGGTTGTAGTTGGTGAAGAGGATGAAGCTCTGAACAGCCTCGACCGGCGTGCCCGTATAGTGGCGCAGGCGGGCCAGCGAGAAATCGGTACGCAGGCCATCGAACTGCGACAGCGGGAAGTCTTCACCGAGATCGAACAGGCCGTCCGAGATCTCGTCACCGATGTGCGCCAGATCAGTCGTCGGGAACCAACGCGCGATCGATGCGGTCATGGTGCTGTCCAGCGCCACACCCGAACCATCCAGTACGTACGGGAACGGGATTTCCTGATCCGACGGACCAACCTCGAAGGTCGCGCCATATTCGTCGGACAGAAGCGTCAATTGCTCGAGCAGATAGTTGCGGAACAGGTCAGGACGCGTGACCGTCGTCGTATAGACGCCCGGGCGCGACAGACGGCCAAAGGCGCGCGTCTCGAGGTTCTGCGGCTTGTCGCCGAACCAGCTGATCGTCAGTTTAGGGTAGGAGAAAAGTCCGTTTGCACGTGCTTCTGCATCGGCGCGCTCGCCGGTCTCCAGGAACGTCTTCACGGCCTGGCGCAGATTTGAAACGGATTGGTTATAGAGTGCGTCGAGGCGGTCAATTACCGCCTGGGGGGTCATCTTATCTGTCATGACTTCCTCTAGCGGAAATCCGTGACAAACGCGAGACCGTTCCAATCAACACCGGCAACAGTGGGTTTCGACACCCCGCACAGCAAAAAGCCCCGTGCATGCGGGGCTGTTTTGGTGTTTTGGATTTGGGTGCGGGAGTAGGATTTGAACCTACGACCTTCAGGTTATGAGCCTGACGAGCTACCGGGCTGCTCCATCCCGC
>JAEZHG010000321.1 GCA_023436945.1 Pseudomonadota bacterium
TGCCTCTGCCGAGCGCAGAGCGATTCCGAGCCGTATCCGAAGGACGTGTGGATGTTCTTTGGCGCAACAGTTCATGGACCATGACCCGCGACGCCACCGGAGAGCTGACGTTTGCCGGTATCAACTACTATGACGGTCAGGGCTTTTTGGTTCGTCGCTCGCTCAATCTTTCCAGCGCCAGTGAGCTGAACGGGGCACGTATCTGTGTTCACGGCAACTCGACCAGCGAGCTGAATGCCGAGGATTATTTCCGTACACGCGAAATTGAATACCGTGCGGTTGTGCTTCCTAGCGAGGAATCTGCGCGCCAAAGTTATGCACGTGAAGAGTGCGACGCCCTGACCGGAGACATCTCCTCGCTGGCCGCGGCACGCAGCATTCTGGTTGATCCCAAGCAGCATGTCGTACTGCCCGAAGTGATCTCCAAAGAGCCACTCGGACCTGTTGTCCGTGCGGGTGACGAACGTTGGGCCGCGGTGGTGCGCTGGACCCTCAATGCCCTGATATCTGCTGAGGAATTGGGGGTCACAAAGGCCAATGTCGGTGAGTTCGCCGAAAAGGGTGGATCGCCAGCTATTAATCGCCTTCTAGGCACTGAGGGTGACTTCGGTCCTGCGCTCGGTTTGTCACGCAACTGGGCCAAGGATGCAGTGGCCGCCTCAGGCAACTATGGCGAGATTTTTGAGCGTAACATCGGTAGGTCATCGGCCCTGGACCTCGATCGTGGTCTCAACAACCAATGGAACGCGCAAACAGGTGGCTTGATTTACAGCCTTCCTATCCGCTAGGCGGCAGACTCTGGTTTTGTAAGGGGGATTCATGGAACAGGCATCCAAGAAGGGATTGCCGCTCCACGTACTGATGTTGATCGGTTTCGTGGTGGGCCTTGGCGGCGGCCTTGTGGTCAATGCGACTGTCGGTGGCGACGCTGCGTGGGTTCAGTGGATCACTACCAATATTACAGGTCCGATCGGACAGGTCTTCCTGCGTGCACTGTTCATGCTGGTCCTGCCGTTGCTCTTCTCCGCGCTTGTTGTCGGCGTGGCAGAAATGGGCGACCTGAAGGTATTGGGCCGCGCAGGCGTTAAGAGCCTGCTGTTCACGGTATTCGTATCGGCCATTGCTGTGGCTATCGGCCTGATCATGGTCAACGTGTTCCGTCCGGGCGCAGGCGTTGATCCGGTTGTGGCTGCCCAACTGCTCGAACAGGGCAAGGCTGGCGCTGCAACCATCGTAGAGAATGCCAAGGCCGGTTCGACCGGTGGCAACTTCTTCGTCGAATTGATCCCGACCAACGTCTTCAAGGCCGCGGCCGAGAACGATATCCTGCCGGTCATGGTCTTTGCCATGCTGTTCGGCATTGGCGTGGTCATGGTGCGCTCGCACGCCACCGACCAGATGATGAAGACCATCGAAGGTCTGTTCGAAGTGATGATGAAGCTGATCGGCCTCGTCATCAAACTGGCTCCGTATGCCATCGCCTGCCTGATGTTCAATCTGGCCGCGCTGTTTGGCTGGGACCTGTTGGTGCGTCTGGCCGCCTTCGTCGGTGTGGCCGTCGGCGCAATGGCCGTGCACATGTTCGTGGTCTATCCGCTGCTGGTCTGGATCATGGGTGGTATGTCGCCGCTGAAGTTCTTCAGCAGCATCCGTGAAGCCATCGTTGTGTCGTTCTCGACCGCATCGTCGAATGCTTCGCTGCCGGTGTCGCTGCGTGTTGCAGAGCAACAGCTTGGCCTGCCGCGCAAGATTTCGCGCTTTGTTCTGACCGTTGGCGCAACGGCCAACCAGAACGGTACGGCTCTGTTCGAGGGCGTGACGGTTCTGTTCCTTGCCCAGTTCTTCGGCGTGGACCTGACGATCGGTCAGCAGTTCATCGTGATGCTGATCTGTATCCTCGGTGGCGTGGGTACCGCAGGTGTTCCGGGCGGCTCGCTGCCGGTCGTGGCCATGATCCTCGGCATCGTTGGCGTTCCGGTTGAAGGCATCGGCCTGATCCTCGGCGTCGACCGTTTCCTCGACATGTGCCGCACCACCCTGAACGTCACGGGCGATCTCGTGGTGGCCACGGTCGTGTCGCGCGGCGAGGAAGACATTGTGGACGAGGAAACCGCATTGCCTCCGGCAGATGCGCCGGTCACAACGGCCTAAGGGCCGGTCTGGACGGGGGTGTCGCTCTGGCTCCCCCACTCAGACCAAGAGCCGTCATAAAGACGCGAGGACTTGCCAAGGACGGCCAGACCCAGAGTCAGAATGGCGGCGGTGACACCGGATCCACAGCTGGTGATGACCGGACGGTCAAAATCCACACCGATCTCTTTGAAGGCGGCTTCCAATGCGGAGCCGCCTTTCATCGTTTTATTGGGGTTCAAAAGCTGGGTGTAGGGAAGGTTCAGCGCACCGGGCATATGGCCAGCGCGTACGCCAGCACGAGGTTCGGGGGCGCTGCCTGCAAAGCGTGCTGCGCCGCGTGCATCCAGTAACTGCGTTTGCGTTCCGAGTGCCTTTTTTACGTCCATCAGGCTGGCCACATCATCGGCTGAGATGGAGGCCTTGAAGTCTGACGGGTCCGGCAAAGCCGTCGGTATGACATCCAGCGGCCGGTTCTCCGCCTTCCACTTGGGCAAACCGCCATCCAGCACGACAGCGCGCTCGGCACCGAAGATGCGGAACATCCACCAGACACGTGCGGCCGAGAACAGACCCTGTGTGTCATAGACAACGATAAGATCGGTCTCTCTGATGCCCATCGCCCCAACCGCAGTCGCAAAGTCCTGCGGGCTTGGCAGCATATGGGGCAGGGGGCTGGTCAGATCAGATATGGCTTCGAGATCAAAGAAGACTGCGCCCGGAACGCGCTCGTGCTCATAGTCGGAGCGCGCGTCGCGGCCATCCAGCCACCAACTGGCATCAACGATTTTGACATCGGTACGTCCCAGCATCTGGGCGAGTTCGAGGGTCGATACGAGCGGATTGGTGAGCGTAATCATGAGGCCAATCTATCACGCCTGAGGCAAAACGCTGTAGTGCGGCAAAGCTGCCAATCGTGTTAACTTGCAACTGAACACTTGAATCGCCACCTGTCGGTTCAAGATGCGACGAGAGCGTCGCGAATGAAATAAACGTCGAAAGTGCTGCTGTGACCCGTCCTAACTCTGTGATCGAAATCTCCGAAGGCCTTGCAAAGCCGGTCGTCATTGGTGGCGGCAATCGCATCGTTTTCATCGCAGGCCCGTGCCAGATGGAGAGCCGCGAGCATGCTCTGATGACGGCGAACCGCCTGAAAGAGATCGGCGAGCGCCTGAACGTCGGCATCATCTACAAGAC
>JAEZHG010000324.1 GCA_023436945.1 Pseudomonadota bacterium
CATCGGTCCAGCGTCCGCTAAATGGCGTCAGGAAGGCCGAGACCAGAAACGCCACCGACAGGGCCCCGAACGCCAGTTCTGCATTGACGCCAAGGTCCTCCGTCATCGGTCCCGCCAGTACACCCAGCAGATAATAGCTGGATGAGAACGACACCATCATCCCCAGCCCGAGCACGGCGATGATCAGTGTGTCACGAAGGGGCGATGGCGCGGGGGACTGGGTCATGACGGCGGCAAATGCGGTGATTGCCGCATAACGAAAAGCGATATATCGAACACTAGATGTTCGAAAATCTCACAGTAGACCCGAATGGTACCCTGCCCTCGCTCAATGCCTTGCGGGCGTTCGAGGCCATGGCCCGCACAGGAAGCGCCACCCGTGCGGCGGGCGAACTGCATGTGACCCACAGCGCCATCAGCCGTCAGGTCAAGGCATTGGAAGCCCAGATGGGTGTGAGGCTTTTCGAAGGGCCGCGCCATGCGCTCAGCCTTACGCCTGCTGGCCGCGAACTGTTGCCCGCCCTGACCTCTGCCTTTGACCAGATTGCTGCGGCGGTCTCCAAAGCCCGCGGTTCGGGACATGACCTGCATATCGCGGTGAATGCCTCGATTGCCGTGAAGTGGCTGATCCCACGCCTGCCTGATCTGGCGCAGAAACACCCGAACATCCGCCCCCATCTGGCCGAACTGGCTCCCCACGCCACGACGCACCGCGGGGCCGATATACTGTTGCGCCTTCTGACCCGCGAACAGCTTGAGGAAGCGGGCGTTCAGCCTCTGATCCCCAATGCGATCGGGCCGGTGATTTCACCCAAGCTGATCAAGGACGATGCGAAGCTGGCGGTGAACGGCGTGCCGCACCTTGTGGCCAAGACACACCCTTCCGCATGGCAGGACTGGAACCGCCTGACGGGCAATATTCTTGCCGCCCATACAGCGTTTGGACAGCCGCTGGCCCATATCCACTATGTGCTGGATGCCGCCCTATCGGGCATGGGCGCAGCCGTTTTGCCATGGGCCGTTGTGGCCGATGCCGTAACAGAGGGACAACTGATCGCCCCCTACGGTTTTGCCATAGATGGCGGAGCCTTTGCCGCCATTATGGGCGCAGGCGAAGCGACCAAACCTCGCCGCGCCCTTATGCAGTGGCTTGTCGAGCAGGGCCGCGCCATGCCGTCTCCACCATTGCATAAGTTTTGATTGTAGTAATTATAACCGCAGCTTTTACGTATCTTGACTTTGCCATACAGGCTATCCGTGTTTGATAGGCTCTGTAACTGTTGTGCTTGTGGTGTTGTGGAGAGGCTATGATCGTCGCTGTCGCCCTAACTGCCATGCTGGTGAACCAGCAGGCGGCTCCGGACTCGACGCCGCCTGCCCGCCTGACGTCCTATGATGAAGCGGTTCATTGCGCAGGTCTCACTCAGGCCGCTTCCGAGCTTGAAGGCGGCGAAACACCGCGTGGCCGTCGCCTCTATGATGCCGCCCTTTATTGGTCGCTCTCGACCATCCAGGCCGCCCGTGTTGCGGGTCGCGATCCTGTAACCACCGAACAGTCCATGACCCGCATCCGCATCAGCGCCGTGCGTCGTCTAGCCGGCAGTGACAGCGGCCTGCGTGAACACGTCAACGACTGCGTGCGCAAGGCACCCGACCTGCAGTAACCATATCACCGTTATTTCAAATCGAACCCAATCGCTGGCGCTGCGTTTGCTTGGCATTGGTAGGGATTCGTTAATGGTCCCGATCCGGGACAACGGATTGATATGTTCGAGTTTGGCAGAGATCTGAGACGCCTTTTCGAGAAGGCCCGCGACAGCTACGACCTTGGATGGTTGGAGCTGGTCAGCGTGGGTTTGATCGAGACCGAGGCCCGCCACCAGAGCACCGACGCCGGTCGTGTGTCCTGCAACACGCCGTTTGAATCGTGGATGCGCGCGGCGGCCCTGTGGCGCGAACATGGTCGGCGCACCGGCTCTGTCCAAAGTCTGCAAAAGGCAGAACAGGCAGGCCGCGATGCCGCCAATGCCGCCAAGAAAGACGATCAGGCTATGCGTGCGGCGCTGGACGTTGGCCTGACCTCGCTGCTGGCCTTTGACCTCTATGGCGGCCCCAAACGCCTGACCAGTCTGATGGCCAGCCTCGAAAAACTACCCGCCACGCGCCATGCCGATATCGCCACCGAAGTTCTGGCCCTGAAAACTCGCGTGCTGGCCCGTCAGGCCCGCATCAGCGGTGATCCTGAAAAGATGGCCGCTGCGGCAGCGCAGCTGACCGAGGCCATCAGCCGCCTGTCCCAGCGCAGCGTGACCTCGAATGAAGAACTTAAACTGGATCAGGCCGCCCTTTCGCTCGAAGCCGGTATCCTGACCCGCAATGCCCACCTGCTGGATCAGGCTGGACGCGATCTGCGCCTGCTGGTCGAAGGTGCCCTTCCGGACGAGCGCCCCGTCAGCCGCGCCCGCGCGCTGGCCCTTTGTGGAACGGGCATGGCCGCCCTTGCCAGCATCGCCTCCGACAGCGACACCCGCGGACAGGCTCTGGCGCTGTTCGATGCCGCCGCCGAACAGTTCACCTCCGACCACAGCCCTCTGGACTGGGCCGCGATCCAGCTTCTGCGCTGTGAACGCAGCGCGACGCCGGACCAGTCCTTGAGCGAGGCCCGCGCCCTAACCGAAATCCCCGGTCTGTTGCTGGGGGCCATGATCCGAGAACGCAATCTGGCGCACCGCATCTCGGCCGCCGAACAACTGGGCGACTTTGTTGCGCTCAAGGCTATCCAGCAGGAAGTGCTCGGCCTTCTGAAGCGCAAGGTCGATGAGACCAACGCCATCGACTGGGCCAGCAACCAGATCAGCATGGCCCGCATCAACCTGTCGCTCAGCCTCGGCTATTCGGACGTTCATCCCGACATGGGCATGGCGCTTTACGAGGCCGCCGAAGCCGCCCACGAAGCCGGAGCGACGGGTCTTGCGCACAAGGCACGCGAATTAATGGTGCTGATGCGCGGCCGTCAGGTGTGATTTCGCATCTGCAAACCTTGACCCCGCCCTTGCGGCTGCCTAGCTGACAGGCTTGCCACAAGGGTAACTCAAGTGACTGACCAAAACGCCGATCCCGTCCACGCCTTCATCGATTCTGCCGTGAAGGATCACGACGTCGTCCTGTTCATGAAGGGCACGCCGGACCAGCCGCGTTGCGGTTTCTCGTCTCTGGCTGTCCAGATTCTCGACCACGTGGGCGTTGCCTTCGTCGGCGTCGATGTCCTGCAGTCTGAAGCCCTGCGTGAAGGCATCAAGACCTACACCGACTGGCCGACCA
>JAEZHG010000325.1 GCA_023436945.1 Pseudomonadota bacterium
GGCCAGAGCTTCGGACCATCGCGAAGCGCCGCCCGACTGGCTGGCGCGTTCCAACAGATCACGCGCATCGCGGAAACGGTCCTGACGAAGGCGGACGATACCCAGACCGCCCAGCGCATCGGCATCACGGCCGTTCATCGACAGCGCCTGCTCGAACTGGTTCGCGGCGGTGTTCAGTTCGCCACGCTCCAGCGCGGCATAGCCCGCCACGCGCAGACGCCCCGCACGGTCGGCAGCGCTGGAGGTCGCGCGGGTGCGGTTGCTGCGCGGTGCAGCAGCCGGTGAAGGAGCGGCATCACTGCGAACTTCGGCATCACGGCGAACCAGCGGCCGCGGCTCTTGCTGTGCCGGAGCCGGACCGCTGAGACCACGACGGGCCGCGGCATTATTCGGGTCCAATTGCAGGGCGCGGTTATAGGCCTGATCGGCCAGATCGTTACGACCACGTGCGCGCCAGAAATCACCCTGACGGACCAGTTCTGCCGCCGAGTTATTCTGGGCCACCGCCTGATCCAGCGAAACGCTGCTGGCTGCGACAAGGGCACCAAGAGCGACCGTTACCGATAGAATGGACTTCACTTTACGCATCCTTCTTACCCGTCAGACGGCGGCGACCATGGGCCTTGAGTGCATAGTAGAGCGGGAAACCGACAATGATCGACGCCAACAATGCCGCAAGGGCCATCACCACAGGGCGCTGGCTGAACCAGTAACCAACAGCCAGCCACCACGGGAGTTCCCCGCGCCACTTGGTCGGTTTGACCTGGAAGGCCTTGAACTCGTCGCCATTGCGGATGATCAGGTCACCACGGATCTGGGCCTTGGCATCGGCGGTCGGCAGCAGGCTGGCCATCTGCGGCAGGGTCGCAGTCTGGCTGCTCAGCACAGCCACAACATGGCGATCCTTGGAGAACGGCGAGGCAAAGCTGGTCACGCCTTCAAAGCCGCTTGCCGAGGAGACGGCCAAAGTGGCTTCTTCGACCTCATGACGGCCACCCGGAGTGAACCAACCGAAGAAACGCTCCAGAGGGGTCAGGTGCATAACCTCGAGACGACGCTCGCGCATACGCACAGGGGCTTTTTCGAACAGCGCCTGATGCTGGGCCAGATCGGAGCGGCCAATCACCAAAATGTCCTTGTCGGTCATACGGCTGGGCTGGACCGAGCGCATAACGGTCAGGCGCGTGGTCGGCACGCCGGTCGAGTTACCGAACTGCCCCATCAGTTGCAGGAAGGCCTCGACCTCTCCTGCCGAGATGTTCTCGCCCATCAGAACCGCCGTATCGGCAAGATCGGGCATACGGGTGAACGGGAAACCGCCACCCGTAAACAGGGCAAGGTTGGGCATACGCGCCGCATGGTGTGCGCTGCGGAAATCGATGGTGCTGTTCGGCTCGATCGAGGTCAGGACGTTGTTGGGCAGACGGCCCACGCACTGGCCCGGATCGGTGACCTGAAGGTCATAGTTGAAGCCCAGTTCGTTCTGGCCAAACAGCGTATAGGCCGGAAGCGTGGTGATTGCAGTCGACTGCGCCGAGGTGATACCCTTTTCCGCGCCCAGCGAGCCGAAAATGTTCTGGGTCTTGATCGGAAGCGAGCGGATATATTGGCCGTTCACCGTCAAATCGAGACGCGAGCGGCGGGTATCCAGCCATTCACCGCGCGGATAGCGATAGTGGCTCTTGAGCTTCGCCCCTTCTGACGGCCAGAAGAACAGATCCGGCGGCAGACGGAAGTTGGCTTGCAGGCGGCCCGGTTGCAGGCCCATGCCCACAAGGTCGGTCGCCTCGACCAGTTCTCCCAGTTGCACGACCTTATTGACGTTCACCCAGCGCGGGGCGCTGTTTGGCGTATAGGTCGGGATCGAGCTTCCGGTCAGGTCGGCATATTCGCCCTTCAGATTACCCTGCGAATAGGCCACAGCCGCAGCGGCCTGTTTCAGTTCGGCAGCGTCGCGGCCCATGATCAACAGCAGCGAGCTATATTGATCACGCGGGTGACGAACGATGGCGACCGAAGGGCCGCTGATCGTGCGCTCAAGGCCGGGGACCATCTGGTCTGGCGTCATGAACACGACAGCATCGCCGTCAGGCAGGCTGTTGAAGGCTGCGGGGAAGGCAAAGCCGCGATAGCTGGCCATGGCACCCAAGGCGCTGGCCATGGTCGCGGCAGCTTCCAGATCGCCATTGGACGGCGCACCACCAAAGACGAAAGGCAGCTTCAGCGGCGCGACGTCATAAGGATCAAAGAACGGTGCCGGATAGGTCTGTAGGTCAGGTGCCACGCCCAGACGTTGCACGCGCAGATCCAGATAGGATCGCACATTGCTGATGTTGGCCCATAGGCTGCTGTGAAGCGGATCTTCACAGTCGCGGGTATAGTGGCCGACCAGACGCAGGTTCAGGCGGTTGTCACCCGGTACGATCAGCGCGGGATCAAGCGGGATTTGCACGCGCGTGCCATCCGCGCCCGACTTCGGCAGCGGCAGACTGCGCACCACCTCGTCGTTGATCAGGACGGTGATGCTGCTGAGGTCTTCGAGCATCGACGGCGAATAGGCGAAATCCAGCACCAGCGAGCCGGATTTGACGATCTCGTCATTACGGCTGGTGAAGGGAATGCCAACTTCGCCCTGAACGCCTTGCAGACGCACGCTCTGGCGGACTTGAAGGTCACGCAAGCTGGCGCGAAGCTGGCGCTGCCCCTGCCCCAGACGCTCGACCATTGCAGGTGCAGCCGGACGCACGTTTGCAGTGGTGGTTGCGCCCGTGCGACTTTGAAGCGGCGTAGCCTGCGCCACAGTTGCTGTCTGGGCCGAGGCACCGACGACAGGCGTTACCGCCAAAAACAGAGCCAGTGCCGACACACCGATACGATACGCCATACGCGAGTTTTGCTGATTACGGTCGGACATCACGCGGCCTTCACCATGGCATTTTCCAGTTTAATGTCAGCGTCTTCCCAAGCGTCCGAGCGGCCAAATACCGCGACGCTCAGGCCTCTGCGCTGTTCGAATGTGAGATCGGCAAAGCGCAGGCGCACCATGCCATTGCCCTGACCGGCCACCTTGACCGGAAGGACCAGATTTTCATCGGCTGTACGAATGGCGACATCGGTCACGACCTTGTCGGTCATGTCCATGTCCTTGGGAATACGAACAGCCAGACCGCCGATAGAGGCGTCTTCGGTTTCAGTATCCACCAG
>JAEZHG010000331.1 GCA_023436945.1 Pseudomonadota bacterium
GACAGCGCCTCCAGACGCTGGGCCAGAACATCGAACGACTGGGTACGGGCCAGAAACGCCATACGCTCCTGCGAGGGGAGTTTGGCCAGCACCTCGCCCATGAGATCACCCGCGCGCTCTACGCCGCTACGGATATCCGCCAGCTCGCCGGAGACTGCTGCCAGCAAGGCCTTGGTGTCATGGTTGGGCATCAAAACAGCTCCAGATCGCCGGAAATCACAGGCGGTGCCGTTACCTTCGGCTGCGGTACCGCCGCGACATCCATTACAGCTCTCTGACGCGCACGGCCACTGACAGGCGAATAATGCAGGCGACGGCCACCAAAACCGCCAAGGCTGCCGCCCACCACCGGAATCCCCTCATCGGCCATAAAGCGTTCGGCAAAGTCCGCATTGGCGGCACCGACGTCGCTCAGGCTGTCGAACATACGACCGCCGCCGAACAGCTTGGCCTCAAGACGCTCGCGACGGCCACCGGCCTTCAGCACATCGTTGATCAGCACTTCCATCGCATAGGCACCATAGCGGCGGCTGGCCGCCGTACCGTCATGCGCGCCATCAGGCAGCAGGAAATGGTTCATCCCCCCGACACCGGCCACGGGATCGCGCAGGCACAGGGCCACACAGCTTCCCAGAACGGTCGTCAGAACCACATTGGGGTCGTTGGTGACATAGTGGTCACCCTGCCCCACGTGGACGCGCCGTTCATTAGCCGCGATATCGGAGGATGCACTCATGTGAGGGGGCCGAAGACGGATTCCAGCTTCTCTTTGAGCTGCTGGGTGGTGAAGGGCTTAACCAGATAGTTGTTCACACCGTACTGGACAGCGCGCTGGACCAGTTCACGGTCGGCACGGCCCGTCAGCATGATGAAGGCCGTCTTGGCGATCGGCGGGTGCGCGCGGATACCGCGCAGCAGACCCAGACCATCAAGGTTCGGCATGTTGAAGTCCGAGATCACCAGATGCACAGGCTTGGTGATCAAAGAGCGCAGGGCGGCCTCGCCGTCCGGCGCTTCTTCAATGTCACGCACGCCGATCTGTTGCAGGCTGGCTCGCACCAGCGATCGCATGGTCAGTTGATCATCGACGATCAGGGTGCGGATTGCAGAGGCTGAGGGCATGGGGGATGTCCTTACGCAACAGACTGTGTAGCGCCGCGAAGGGCGCAGGATTCAAGGATGGCAGGGGCGAGACGCGATAGAGGCATTTGGCGCTCCACAGCGCCGGCCTCATATGCCGCCTTCGGCATGCCGTAAACTACTGAAGACGCTTCGTCTTGACCAAATGTGCGGGCACCCGCCTGACGCATAGCCAGCAGACCCTTGGCCCCGTCGCGACCCATTCCCGTCAGGATTACGCCCGTCATGGAGCGGCCAAGACGCGAGACCGAGTCAAACAGGACATCGACCGAAGGACGGTGGCCGTTCACCGGATCGGCCTCGATCAGGCGGCATCGGCCTGAAGAGACCGCCAGATGGTGTGAACCGCCCGGTGCCAGATAGATGTGACCCGTTTTCAGCGGTGCGCCGTCGACAGCTTCGGTCACGGTTGCAGCGGCGACCTTGTCCAGTCGCGCAGCAAAGCTTCGCGTAAAAGTAGCTGGCATGTGCTGCGTGATCACAGTCGCCGGACAATCGGCAGGGAAGCCCTGAAGGATGGTCAAGAGCGCCTCTACCCCCCCCGTGGACGAGCCGATGGCTAGGATGTGATTCGGGTCTGCATGGTATGCGCCCTGATGGGCCTGAACCGCGCGGGTCTCCATCGGACGCACGCGGGCGCGCGCTGCCGACTTCACCTTCTCGGCCAGATCGCTGAAGGCTTCGGAAGCTGGAACGCCCACTGCAGGCTTGGACACCGCATCGACAGCGCCGATTTCCAGCGCGGCCAGGGTCACATCCGTGCCGGCCTGCGTCAGGGTCGAGACCATGACGACCGGCATCGGGCGCAGGCGCATGATCTTTTCGAGGAATTCCAGCCCGTTCATATTGGGCATCTCGACGTCGAGGGTGATGACGTCGGGGTTCAGTTCCTTGATCTTCGCGCGCGCATCCAGCGGGTCTTCGGCGGTACCGACAACCTCGATTTCCAGATCACGGCGAAGCACTGCCGAGATAAGGCTGCGCATGGTGGCGCTATCGTCGACAACAAGGACCTTTACGCGGTTCATGCTACGCTCCGTGCCGGTGCAGCCACACGCAGATAGGTGGTCAAACCACAGGTCTGGAACAGGCTGCTGGCTGGCCCCGAGACGCGCTCGGAATGGCCGATATACAGTGACCCACCCGGATTGAGGATCGGCGCAAAGCGCGACCAGATCTTCTCCTGGGTGCTGTCGTTAAAATAGATCACCACGTTTCTGCAGAAGATCACATCGAAGGTGCCGCGCATCGGCCATTCGCCGATGAGGTTCAGCTCCTTGAATGTGACCAGACGGCGCAGGGTGTCGCTGGCGCTAAAGTAGCCCGGTCGTTCCTGCACCGGCAGGAAGTGGCGACGTCCGGACGCCGGAACCGGTGCCAGAAGTTCTTCGGAATAGATACCCGCATGGCCATCCGCGACCATGTTCGGATCGATGTCGGTGGCCAGAATACGCACGTCCAGATCGGCTGCTTCCGGCAGCTTCTCAAGCACGGTCAGGGCCATGGAATAGGGTTCCTGACCGTTCGAGCAGGCCGCCGACCACAGGCGCACACGGCCACCGGCACGGGCGCGGGCGGCCAGTTCCGGCATGACCACATCACGCAGGTGATCGAAATGGTGCGGCTCGCGATAGAAGCGCGTCACATTGGTGGTCAGGGCCGCCGTCATGTTCTGACGCTCTTCCCTGCCCTCCGGCGATTCCACCAGCTCTACATATTCGGCAAAACTGCGCAGTCCCAAGGCACGGACGCGCTTGGCCAGACGCGAGTAAACAAGCGCCGCCTTGCCTTCATGCAAAGCGATACCCGCATGGTTATGCAGGGCTTCGGCAATATGTTTGAAGTCGCTGGCGGTGAAGAGAAACTCACCCTCAACCAGCGCTTCGCGTCCGGACGTCAAGCTCATGCAGCCTCGGCTTCGGCCTCTGCGGGCAGGACATGTTCAAGGTCGATCAGGCTGATCATGCGGCCACCTTCGACGGCGAAGATGCCCTTCACGAAAGCCTTCACATTCTCACTGGCCACGTCCGGTGTCGGCTGGATGGCCGTGTCGGTCAGTTGCACAATGTCCGAAACGGCATCGACCAGCAGACCCACCAGACGGCTGCCCACATGGGCGACCATGATGACGTGACGCTCGGTGGGCTCGCCGGTCTGCAGACCGAAGCGGGCGCCCAGATCGATAATCGGCAGCACCGTACCGCGAAGGTTGATAACGCCCTTCATATAGGTCGGCGAACGCGGAAGCGGCGTGGCCGGGGTCCAGCCACGGATTTCGCGCACGCTCATGATATCAACGCAGAACTCTTGTTGGCCGATGCGGAAAGCAATCAGTTCGCGATCGGTACCGGCGACGTTGGGGGTGACTTGGGTCATGTTAGCTCGCCATTTTCAGTTCGGATCGAGTGGTCGTGCGACGGCGGCCCGTGGTGACGAGCGCGTCGATATCCAGGATCAGGGCCACGCGCCCGTCACCGAGGATGGTTGCAGCCGCCACGCCCTCGACGTGACGGTAATTGGTCTCAAGGCTCTTGATGACGACCTGACGCTGGCCGTGGATGGCATCAACCAGAAGGCCGGCGCGCTGGCCGCCTTCGGTCTCGACGATCATCACCACGCCGCCCTTCAGGTCGGTCGCCGTTTCGGTAAAGCCCATGGTGTGGCCGACATCGACCAGCGGGACGAACTCGTCGCGGAACATCAGCACCGGATCGACACCGCCGACCAGATGGATGTCCTCGGCCTTGGGCGTCAGGCTTTCCACGATGGCTGCCAGCGGGGCCACCAGTGTCTGTTCGGCAGCGCCAACAACCATGCCGTCCAGCACCGCCAGCGTTAGCGGCAGGGACATGGTAAAGGTCGAACCCTTGCCCGGCGTCGAGGTGATGTTGATGCGGCCACCCAGCGACTGGATGGAACGGCGCACCACATCCATGCCCACGCCACGGCCCGACACGTCGGTGATTTCCTTGGCCGTCGAGAAGCCCGGCAGGAAGATCAGGTTGTCGACCTCGTCATCGCTCAGGATCTGGTCAGGGGCGACTAGACCGCGCTCTTCGGCGATGGCGCGCACGCGCTTGCGGTTGATGCCCTTACCGTCGTCGGTGATCTCGATAACGATGCGGCCCGAACGGTGCAGCGCGGCCAGTTTAACGGTGCCTTCAACGGGCTTGCCAGCCGCTTCGCGTTCTTCCGGCGTTTCCAGACCGTGGTCGATGGCGTTGCGCAGCATGTGCGTAATAGGCTCGGCCAGACGCTCCACCACGGTCTTGTCGACCTCGGTATCTTCGCCAGCGGTCACCAGCTTTACGCGCTTGCCCGTCATGTCGGCGACTTCGCGGACCAGACGCGGCATGCGCTGGAACACCGACTTCACCGGCTGGGCGCGGATCGCCATCACGCTGTCCTGAATCTCGCGGGTCAATAGTTCGAGGTCTTCGAGGCCGAGCGAGATATCGGATGAACGGGCAAGGCCGCTTTCATAGACGCGCTGTGCCAGCATGGCCTGCTGGATGACAAGTTCGCCGACAGCGTTAATCAGGCGGTCCACGCGTTCCAGATCGACACGGATAGTCACCGGAGCCGCCGCTGCCGGGGCATTGGCCGCTTGCGGCGTTGAAACAGGGGCGTTGGCAGGGGCCTGCGTTGCCGTGACCGTGGCTGCTGCCAGATTGGCGATCGGAGCCACAGGAGCCTCAGCCTTCTTGCCGCCGCCCAGACGTTCAGCCGTATCGGCTTGGGCCAAGGCCACCAGCGCCGCCAGATCGGCTTCGCTACCCGAAGGTTCGGCCAGCGACGGCAAGTCCGGCAGACCGCCGCCATTGTCATCGCCGCCACCCAGACCACCTTCGGCCTCGATGCGGGTGATATTCAGATCGCAGTCGGTTTCCACAAAGTCGAAGACTTCGCGCACGTCAGCTTCATCGACCGGAGCATCCAGATAGATCGTCCATATCAGGTGCGATTCCAGAGGCTCCAGCGCGTCCAGCATCGGCAGCCCGCTGTCATCCACTTCAACGCGCGTCGGGCCAAGGCGCGACAGTTCGCGCAGCAGAAGGCCCGTCTCGTTGGCATTGGCATAGAGGCGCGGATGCGGACGGAAGATGATCTTCCAGCCGCCGTTGGCCGCCTTCGGCTCTTCCAGCGGCACCAGATCGTTCAGGTCCAGCGGCGGAAGGTCCGGCAGGGCGGGCATGTCGTCAGCACCGCCGAAATCATCAAGGCTGAGCGCGACAGGAACAAAGCCGAAGTCGTCGCCATCGAGGTCCGAGGTAGTCGCGTCCGGCGCAGCCGACACAGGCGCGCCATGGGTCAGGGTTTCCAGCTCGACGATCAGGCCATGCGAGCGCACAGGATCAACCGAAGGACCAGCACCGCGAGCTGCCGAAACGTGATCGTTCAGAACGTCGGAGGCGCGCAGCAGGGTGCGCACAACCACTTCGTCGATCTCTTTGCGGCCAGAGCGCAGTTCGTCCATCAGGGTCTCGAAGACGTGGGCGAAACGCACCAGATCCTCAAGTCCGAACGCCCCTGCCCCGCCCTTCACCGAGTGAACGGCGCGGAAGCATGCGTTGATAGTCTCGATGTCGGTGTCGCCCGACTCAAGCGCCAGCAGATTGGTTTCCAGATCGCCGAGTAGCTCCTCGCACTCCTGGAAGAATGTGGCCTTGATGGCTTCGAACGGATCGTCGCTCATGACTGGGGGCTGTCCTTGGCCTAAACCTGTTAACTCAAGCGGCGACGCGGCGAACCGCGTCCACCAGACGTACCGGATCGAACGGCTTTACAATCCAGCCCGTCGCGCCGGCGTCGCGGGCGCGTTGCTTCTTGGCGGCGTCGCTCTCGGTCGTCAGGACCAGAACCGGCACGCCGCTATAGGCGGGGTTGGCACGCATACCTTCGATGAAGCCGAAGCCGTCCATGCGGGGCATGTTGATGTCGGTAATCACGACGTCGGGGCGCTCTTCCTCGAGCACCTCCAGACCGTGAACACCGTCCACAGCCTGCACCACATTGTAGCCGGCATCCTTGAGGGCCAGCATCAGCATGTCGCGCATGGTGCGCGAGTCATCGACGGTCAGAACGGTTTTGGTCATGCAGCAACGTCCTGTGCTTCCAGATCGTTAAGGGGGGCTCCGAAGCCTTGCCATTGCTCTGCCAGGGCGTCGGACACATTGATGAAAGTCAAAACCTGACCATCGGCGCGCCAGGTGCGTACAGCCGACATCAGAACCTGAAGACCCAGACCGCCCAGTCGCTCGACGCTCGCGGCATCGACCGTCACCGGCTGGCCGCGAACGGCCATCAGCTCGGCTTTCAGAGGCTCCGCCGCCCGCACATCCACGATGGCAGGCAGGGTCACCACAGTTCCTGTGATCAGGTTTTCAGACATCAGAACTCCTCCCAGCCGTCTTCAATCGGCTGCGATTTCAAAGCCGCACCGCTACGACCCGTGGTCTTCAGGGCGGCGACAGTCTCTGCCACGGTGCGCGGGCGCTCCGGTGCGGAAACGGTTTCATTGGCAGGACGCAGAGGCTTGGCCGGAGCGGCAGCAGCAGGGGCTACAGTCTGTGCTACAGTCGTGGCTTCGGCTTGTACCGGAGCCGACAGGCCCTCGGTCTGGGCTACGGTCTCGGCCAGTTTGGCACGCATCTCGTTCACAACATTACGGACCGGAGCGGCAGGCTTGGTGGCCACAGGGGGCGGAGCCTTGGCAGGCTTGACCGGAGCCGCAGCCACAGGCGCAGCCTTCGGTGCCGCAACAGGCGCATCCTGTACGCGGGCTGCCGGAGCGCGCGGTGCCAGATAGCTGGCGCGTTCAACAGAGCGGCTGACAGTAAAGTGGGCCACAGAGGCGCTGAGGGCATCGGCCTCGTTCGACAGCGAATGGGCGGCCGCAGTCGTTTCCTCGACCATGGCGGCGTTCTGCTGGGTGACCTGATCCATCTGGTTCACGGCCACATTGACCTCGCCCAGACCCAGAGACTGCTCCTGTGCCGAGGCCGCGATTTCATTGACCAGAGTGTCGATCTCGGTGACGCGGTTGACGATGCGCTTCAGCACTTCGCCCGTCTGGCCGACGAGGGTCACGCCTTGAC
>JAEZHG010000332.1 GCA_023436945.1 Pseudomonadota bacterium
GCTACGGGCCGAGACGACAGCCACAGCCGAAGCCAGACGACGCATTGCGTCCTTGAGGCCCTGCGACAGGTCCTGGCTCATGGCTGGTTCACCCACGAAGAAACTCGATCGAGTAGCGGTTGAACTCCTCGGCGCGTTCGACCTGTACCCAGTGCCCGACCTTGTTGAAGGTCATGAAGCGGGCGTCTTCACAGTCAGCGAGGAAGTAATCGATGCCCGAAAGCGGCATGAACTGGTCGTTGAACCCCCAGTAGCCGAGGATCGGCATTTTGAGCTCGTGCAGGCGGTCACGAAGATTGTGGGTCTTCATGCGGGCCAGCACATCCTTCGGCTGCTGGCTGGCGACGGCAAAACGTTCCTCGACCAGAACGTCGGTGATATGCACCGGATCATAAACGAGACTTTCAGCAAGGCGGCGCTGATCTGCGAGGCTGAACTCGGGACTGCCAAAGGCGCTGCGCATATTCGCAATGCCGGGCATTGCGAAATAGACGGGTAGTTCCTCGATACATCCCGGTGACATCAGGATCAGGCGATCTACAAAAGCCGGATCATTCAGAGCGATCTGGATCGCCACGCCGCCACCAAGCGAGTTGCCGACGAGCGTTGCCTTCTCGATACCGTGGGCCTTGAGGGCCTCATAAAGCGTGTCGGTGAACAGGTGCAGCGTGTAGTCGATGCCTTCCGGCTTCGATGACGCGCCATAGCCGATCATGTCAGGCAGGATGACGCGGTATCCCGCATCAACGAAGGCATCGACGTTCTGACGGAAGTTCGACAGGCCGGAAGCACCGGGCCCGCTGCCGTGGATGAACACCACGGCAGGGCCTGAGCCGGCTTCCTGAATGCAGATTTCGTAATCTCCGCTGACCTTGTAAACGGCGCGGCTGATGGCTGCTTTCGTCATGGTCGACCTCAGAGGAACATGAACGACGGCGGCTGACCGGCACGGGTGCCGATGACGTCAGCAGCCATGTTGCCAGGATCGTTCGCGACGTGAGCGCGCGCCGCATTCAGGTCCAGCCACGGCTGGATCAACGGGCTGTGCATGTAGATGGCGCGGCCACCCAACAGCGGCAATAGCGTATCGACGATGTCGACACAGCGACGCGCCACCGACGCGGACTGGTAACGGAAGCGCGCACGCTCTTCCATCGTCGCTTCCTCACCGGCAACCGAACGGCCGTAGAGGATGTCCATGTTGCGGCGCAGGACCGCTTCCATCTCGTCTACTTCGGCACGACCGCGAGCAATGGCGCTCTGAAGCACCGGGTCGGCCTTCGAGGCCTTGCCGGTATTGGTCGAAACGCGGCTTTCCATGATGGCCGTCGCGGCATCCAGAGCTGCAGTGGTTGCGCCAAGGCACGACGTGGAAACGAGACGAAGGAAAACCTGAGCCCAAGGCAGTCGGTAAAGCGGGCCGTCATTCTCGGCCTGGCCCGGATTCTTGCAGAGGAAACCGTCGACCGACTTGTGAGTGCGGTGTTCGGGGACGAAGGCGTCCTCGACAACGATATCCTGGCTGCCCGTGCCCTGCAGACCGAAGGTGTACCACGCATCTTCGATGCGATAGTCGCTGCGCGGGACGAGGAAGGTACGCATATCCGGCGCATCGCCCGGATTGGCCGGCGGGATCATCGCGCCGAGCAACACCCAGTTGCAGTGCTCCGACCCCGACGAGAAGCCCCAGTGGCCCGAGAGCTTGTAGCCGCCCTCGACGCGCTCGACCTTGCCGACCGGCTGGTAGGACGAGGACACCAGAACGGTATTGTCTTCGCCCCAGACATCTTCCTGCGCCTGATGCGGGAACAGGGCCAGCTCGTACGGGTGGCCGCCGACAACGCCGAAGACCCAGCCCGTCGACATGCAGCCCTGAGCCAGAAGCTTTTGGACTTCAAAGAAGACGTTCGGCTCCATTTCGTAGCCGCCCCAGCGCTTGGGCTGGAGAATCTTGAAGAAACCGGCGGCTTCGATCTCGCGAATCGTCTCGGTCGGGACGCGGCGTTCGGCGGTGCATTGCGCAGCGCGAGCCCTGATGGCCGGGATCATTGCGCGGGCGCGCTCGATCAACTCTGCCGCCGACGGAATCCCCGCCAGATCATGATTTTTGCTCGCTGCCAATGGTGCAGAGTTATCAACCATCAGACTTGCATCCTTCTGCATAAAAGCTGATAGAACTTTCGTATTGCGTAAAAAGCGATATTGTTTAATACGCAAATCGTCAAGCGAACGTTCGGTAGAAAATCACACCGGACTTACCAATGGGAGGTTCGACGTATGGCCGTAAGCTCTTTGGGATATATCGTTGTCGAGGCGACTGACCTCGACCGCTGGCGGAGCTTCGCCGTCGACTTCTTGGGCATGATGGAGGCTCCCTCCCCCAATCCCGATGTCGCGCTTTTCCGTATTGATGACCGCCCCTATCGCTTCTGGATCCAGAAGGGCGAGCAGGACCGTTTCGTTGCGCCGGGCTGGGAGTTCGCCGACAAGGAAAGCTTCGATGCAGCTGTCGAGGCCCTGAAAGCCGCCGGTCGTCCGGTAGAGCACGTCGATGTGCTAGAAGCCCGTGCGCGCCAGACCTACGAAATCGTGCGCTCGAGCGACCCGGACGGTCACGCCTTCGAACTTTATCACGGTCGTTTCGTAGACTATGCCCCGTTCAGCTCGAAAGCTGGCACCAGCGGCTTCGTCACCGGCGACAACGGCGACATGGGTATGGGCCACGTCGTCCTGACCGCCCCGACCTTCAAGACGGTGCACGAATTCTACAAGACCGTGCTCGGCTTCAAGGACACCGATTTGGGCCGCTTCTATCTGCAAGGCGGTGGCCGTGACGATCCGGGCGTCGGCTTTGCCTTCCTGCACGCCAAGAATGGGCGCCACCACTCGCTGGCGCTCGGCGAAATGCCGGAAAGCCCGAACGGTGCCGTACACATCATGCTCGAAGTCAAGGAACTGGCGGACGTGGGCCGCGCCTATGACCGCGCGCTAAAGAGCAAGGGTGCGATCCCGATCTCGGCGACGCTGGGCCAGCACGTCAACGACAAGATGATTTCCTTCTACGTCCAGACCCCGGGCGGATTCGATCTCGAATACGGCTGGAACGGTCTGGTCATCGACCCCCAAACCTGGGTGCCGACGACAAGCATGTCGGTCAGCGCTTGGGGACACAAATGGGCCTGGGAGGCCGAGGATTAAGTTATGGCTGACAAGCGTATGACCCTCGACGAGATCGTCGATCAACTCGAAGACGGCATGAGCATCGGCATCGGTGGCTGGGCCACCCGTCGCAAGCCGATGGCTCTGGTTCGCGCCATCGCCCGCAGCAAGGTCAAGGACCTCACGGTCGTGGCCTATGGCGGTCCGGACATTGGCCTGCTTGCAGCCAACAATAAGATCAAGAAGCTGATCTTCTCCTTCGTCAGCATGGACCAGATTCCCCTGGAGCCTCACTTCCGCGCCGCCCGCCAACGCGGCGACTTCGAAGTGCTGGAACTGGACGAAGGCATGTACCAGCTGGGCCTGCAGGCCGCTGCCATGCGTGTTCCCTTCCTGCCGACCCGTATCGGTCTGGGCACCGATCTGGTGAAACAGCCGGAACTGTCGAAAACCGTCGTCAGCCCGTTTGATGACGGCCAGACGTTAGTGGCTATGCCGGCCATCCATCTGGATGTGGCACTGGTTCACGCCCACCGTTCGGACGAGCGCGGAAACCTGCTGACCCTGTCGCCGGATCCGCTGTTCGACGAACTGCTGGCCCGCGCTGCCAAGAAGACCTTTGTCACTGTCGAGAAGATCGTGACTACGGCCGAACTGAATATGCGTGCTAACGCCCGCTTCAACATCTTCGAACGCGCCCTCGTTAGCGGCGTGACCGAAGTGCCGTTCGGTGCTCACCCGACCAGCGCGGACCCCGACTACCACATCGATATGGGGCACCTGAAAACCTACGTGGAATCCGCCACCTCGCCCGAGGCTCTGGCCGATTACCGCGCCAAATTCATCGACGTCCCGCACGAAGACTACGTGGCGGCTGTTGGTGGCACTGAAGCCATCAACGCCCTGCGCAAGCCGGCATACTAAGAGGGAACCAGATTATGAGCTATTCTCTGGCTGAACTGATGATTGCCGCCGCAGCGCAAGTCTGGAAGGACGACGGCGAAATCATGGGTACCGGCATCGGTCCCCTGCCCCGTATTGCAGCTGGCGTCGCCAAGACCCTGTACAATCCGGACCTGATGACCACGGACGGCGAGTGCTACTACACGACCGAGCCGCTTGGCCCATCGCTGACCAGCGCCGACTTCGAAATTGAAGGCTGGATCCCGTATCACCGCGTCTTCACCAGCCTGTGGGGCGGCAAGCGTCACGCCATGGTCGGGCCGGTGCAGATGGACCGCTTTGGTCAGACTAACATCAGCGTCATCGGCGACCACCAGAAGCCGAAGTCGGCCATGCTGGGCGCACGCGGCTTCCCGGGTAACACCCTGAGCCACGTCAACTCGTTCATGTTCACGAACCACAACACCCGTGCGTTCGTGAAGGGCGAAGTCGATTACGTTTGCTCGCCGGGCTTCAACCCTGAACGCTTCGGCGGCCAGATGCCGGAATGGCTGGTTCTGGGCCGTATCATCACCAACCTGTGCGTGATGGACTTCGGTGGCGAAAACCACGCCATCCGCGTGATCTCCCTGCACCCGGGCGTGACCTTCGAAGAAGTTCAGGAAAACACAGGCTTTGAACTGGCCCGCCTGGACGATCTGCCCGTCACTCCGGCACCGACCGAAGCCGAGCTGGCCGCCATGGCCAAGATCGATCCGAAGAACGTGCGTTCCAAGATCCTCAAGGACAACCCTCCGGGCATCAGAGGCTAACCGTCATGGACCTGCATAGCTTTGCCGAGCCGCGTAAAGCGGACATCACGTATGAAACCGACAGCCCCGTCCTCTACGAGCTCAAGGGTCACGTCGCGGTCATCACCATGAACCGTCCGGGCTTTAACAACGCCCAGAACAGTCAGATGACCTATGCGCTGGACGCCGCCTTCCGTCAGGCCGTGGACGACGACAACGTTCGTGCCATCGTCCTTGCCGGCGCGGGCAAGCATTTCTCTGCAGGTCACGACATCGGCACGCCGGGCCGTGACGTCACCAAGAGCTGGGACCGCCAGCTCCTGGTGGCCGATCATACCAACAAGCCCGCGGCCGAGTTCCTCTATACCCGCGAACACGAGGTCTACATCGGCATGTGCCGCCGCTGGCGCGACATTGCCAAGCCGACCATCGCCGCCGTGCAAGGTGCCTGCGTTGCAGGTGGCCTGATGCTGGCATGGGTGTGCGATTTCATCGTCGCCACCGATGATGCCTTCTTCCAGGACCCTGTGAACCGCATGGGCATTCCGGGGGTCGAATACTTCGCCCACGGCTTTGAACTGCCCCCGCGCGTCGCCAAGGAGTTCATCATGCTGGGCGAGCGCATGAGCGCCGAACGTGCGTGGAACTTCGGCATGGTCAACCGCCTGTCCACCCGCGAAAAGCTGATGGACGACGTGATGGCTATGGCCAACGAGATCGCCAACCGCCCGCGTCTGGGCAACTGGCTGACCAAACAGGCCCTGAACCACGTCGAAGACCTGCGCGGCAAGCGCACGGCCACCGACGCCCACTTCCACATGCACCACTTTGCCCATGCCCAGTCCGATCTGGTGATGGGCAACAATCTCGGCGGGATGGATGCCAAATCCATGGCCGCCGCCAACAAGGCCGCTGCGGCCAAGTCCGGAGAGTAAGCGTTGTCGAGGGGGACGATTTCAACAATCCTGACCGAGCGTCTCGGCTGCCGCGCTCCAATCATCCAGACCGCCATGGGCTGGGTCGCGGAGCCGTCACTGGTCATCGGTAGCGTCGAGGCCGGCGCATTCGGTTTCCTCGGCGCGGCGGTCATGACGCCGGACGAAGCACGCGCCAAAATTCTCGAAGTCCGCAACGGCACCGACAAGCCGTTTGGCGTGAACTTCCACATGTTCCAGCCGGGTGCCGACCAGATTGTTGATCTGATCCTTGCCAACAAGGAACAGATCCGCGCCGTCTCCTTCGGTCGTGGTCCGGATGCGAAGATGATCGGTCGCTTCAAGGATGCAGGCATCCTGTGTATCCCGACCGTCGGTGCCCTCAAGCACGCCCAGAAGATGGAGCAACTGGGCGTCGACATGGTCAATGTCCAGGGCGGCGAAGGCGGTGGCCACACCGGCTCGGTTCCGACCACGGTCCTGCTCCCGCAAATTCTGGATACTGTCAAAATCCCCGTCATCGCCTCGGGCGGTTTCTCGGACGGTCGCGGCCTGGCCGCCGCCCTGTCCTACGGCGCTGTC
>JAEZHG010000006.1 GCA_023436945.1 Pseudomonadota bacterium
GCGAAGCCCTTAGCCGTCTATGGCCGTGCTGTGGACCGCAAAAATGCACCCGCCCTAAAAGACTGCAATGTTGCAGCTTTATAGACTGGCTTCAGGGCACGAAGCTGAAGAACAGATAGGTCGCGAACAGGCCCAGATGCACAATGCCGGGTTGCAGGGTCGTACTGCCGGTTCTCAGCGACATGGCCACCGTGAACAGTGACAAGGTCAGCAGCGTGATCGACAGCCCGTCCAGCCCCAGTTGCAACGGCCAGCCCATGAACAGGGCGATGGTCGCCACCACAGGCACCGTCAGGCCGATACTGGCAATCGCCGATCCGATAGCGAGGTTCAGGCTGGACTGAAGTCTGTTGGCCTGTGCCGCGCGGATGGAGGCGCCGAACTCGGGCATCAGAACAATGGCGGCGATGATGATGCCCAGCGTCGCCGCCGGCGCACCAAACCGGCCCAGCAATGCTTCCAGCGTGGGCGACAATCCCTTGGCGCTCAGCACCACAGCCACCAGCGAAACGAGCAACAGCGCCACGCTGGTCAGGGCCGTCTTGCCGCTCGGTTTTGCGGCGGGCGATACGGCCACCGCGCCATCGGGCGTGGCGACCTCGAAGATGAAATAGTCTCGGTGCAGAACCGTCTGGAAGAAGGTGAAGGCGATGAACAGACCCAGCGTCACCACCGCCAGAAAACCTAACTGTGTCGTGCTATAGATACCGTTGGCGGAACTGACAAAGTTTGGCACCACCATGGTCAGGACGATGATCACGCTCATGGTGCAAAGGGCGTCTGTCACCCCTTCCAGATTGAACTGCTGGATGCGGTTCTTGCGTCCGCCCATCAGCAGGCTGACACCGATGATCCCGTTCAGAATGATCATGATGGCGGCAAACAAAGTATCGCGGGGCAGGGCCATGGCCTCTGGTCCATCGCTGGACAGCATCATCGAGACAATCAGTGCCACCTCGATGGTCGTGACCGACAGCGCCAGCACCAGTGTGCCGAACGGCTCACCGACCTTGAGCGCGATCACCTCGGCGTGGTGGACGGCACAGACCACGCCGCCGATCAATCCAGTAGCCAGAAGGATCGGCATCAGGGCGAAGCTGCCTGCCAAGAACTTCAGCCCCAGAATGGCCCAGCACACCACAGGCACAACCAGCGTCCATCGCGGATTGAAGTTGCCATCCGTTATCGCCATCACCAGCCCTCAGCCTTGACCGTTCCTGTGTCACAGAAACCAACCAAGCGGCTCAGCTAAGGTTCCGTCCTGCATCGGATCATTGGCCGAACCCGCAGATGACGGGACGCTGGCGATAGAATAGGAGGGTCACAGAGTTGGGGGCATTGAACTTGGATTTTCTGACCAAGAGTTTTGGCGCGATAGGCACCAAACGCACGTGGACAGTGGTTATTTTATCCGTGCCTGTGGCTTTGGCCTATGTGGCAGCCTATGGCTGGCTGGAGACGCGCATTGGCTGGCCCGAAGCCTTCAATGTTCAATGCACCCAAAGAAGGTGCCTCCTGACCTATATGCTAAATAGCTATAAACTATTGGGCAGTAAGGACATTTTTGCCTATCTGTTCTTTGTGGCCCTGAACCTTTCGATTATCGTGGTGGTTGGCGGTATCATCGTCAATGTGATCTGTGAGCGTCGCTCTGCGGTTCGTGGAAAGTAGAAACCGCAACAACACTGTCGATAACGTACAATTCAGCACTCGCGCCGCTGAAACGTCGAGAGAATCCCGTTAGGCTTTTCAATATGAGCGGGTTTTTCCCCATCCTTTATATCGCCGAGGCCGACCCTGAAGAGGCTATCCTCTCTTCGGGCGTACTGGCGCATCTGGTGGAAATGATCCCGAACGCGCAGTTCACGGTGGTCGGATCGGCGGCGTCTGCACCGCTGTTCGCGGACCTGCCGAACCTGCGCAAACTGATCGTTCTGGACAAGGACGGGCGCTGGGACTGGGTGTCGCTGTGGAACCGCGTGCGCCACACCAACTGGGGTTTGGTGGTGGACATGCGTGGCTCGTCCCTGTCGGGCAAGCTGCGCCGCCAAAAGCGCGCCGTGATGGAAAAGCGCACGCCGGACCTGCATCCGGTCGAAGAGGCGGCCCGTCTTCTACAGTTCGATGAAATCCCCGAGCCGAAGCTGTTCTTCGGGGCAGAGACCATTGCCGCCGTCGATGCGGTGATGCCGCGATTTGACGGGCCCATTCTTGCGGTTGGCCCCGGTGTGGACTGGATCGGCAAGCGCTGGCCCGCCGAACGCTATGCCAAGGTGGCCGCGCCTCTACTGGGGCCGGATGGTCCGCTGGCGGGTGGTCGCCTGATGATCGTCGGTGAAGAGGCCGACCGCGACGCCGCCCACACCATCCGCTTTGCCGTCAGCCGCGACCGCGTGATCGAGCTTCAAGGCAAGCTGACCCGTCTGCAGACCGCTGCGGCCCTGTCGCGCGCAAACCTGTTCATTGGCGCAGACTCCGTCTGGACCCAACTGGCTGTGGCCGCTGGTGTGCCAACGGTGGCCGTCTTCGGCCCGTCCGACGCCAAGAAACGCCGCCCGTGGAACGGCATCGCCGTGCGCGGCCTGCGCACGCTCGAAGAATGCAATGAGCTGGACC
>JAEZHG010000099.1 GCA_023436945.1 Pseudomonadota bacterium
ATCTTGTCCATATCGGCGGGCGTCATTCGGTGCTGGAGTGGCCGACCGCGTCCCAAGCCCAATATGTCCAGACCACCATCGGCCGTCCAAGCGCGCTTGGTCGACAACTCGTCATGCTGGACGAAGCTGCCCGCATGAGTGATCTGAGCTGAAATCTTCGCCCCGCGCGCATGAACAGCATCGGTGATCGCCCGATAATGAGCGACCGCCTCGGGGGTTATTACGCCCTGCTCTTTGAACGTCCGGCCATCCGACGAGACGGCGATATAGGCCAGCGTCGTCATGCCAACGCCACCCTCCGCCAACCGTTCATGGAAGACCAGAAGCGAACGGGATGGCAGGCATCCCGTCGTCATCATTTCATTGGCCCCCGCCCTCACATAGCGATTACGCAGGGTGATAGGACCAACTGTAACTGGAGTGAAGGACGAGGTAGCCATGCACTACTTTCCTTGCGCGATATCGAGGAATGGCGGGCGTTCACCACCGCCATGTACTTCGATCTTGGCACCCGAAACGTAGGAAGATTTGTCGGACGCGAGGAATGCCACGACCTCGGCAACTTCTTGCGCCTTGCCGAGACGTTTCAGGCCGATGTTTTCACCGATACGCTTTTGCGCATCGCCATCGCCGTAGGTGACTTCAGTGTTCTCGGTCTCGATATAGCCAACAATGATGGCGTTGACGCGGATGTGCGGCCCCCACTCATTGGCGAGGCTCTGCGTCAGCGACAGCAAGCCACCTTTGGCTGCCGCATACACCGACGTCCCCGGCGAAGGACGGACGGCCGATACACTGGCGATATTGATGATCGAACCGCCTCGCTCGGCCATACCTTCATAGACGGCCTGCGAAGCCCACAGCGGAGCCATGAGGTTTAATCCGACAATCTTCTCGGCAAAGCGCGGCGAAGCTATCGCTGCATCCGAATGCGGGGAACCACCGGCATTATTGACCAGAACAGTCACCGGTCCAGCCTTTTCGCGGATGGTCTGCACCATAGTCTGAACACTGGCAGGATCGCGCACATCGCAGGCAATGAACTCCAAGCCCTCCAATGGGCTGGAAGGCTCGCTGCGACCGCAGACGAATACCTTCATGCCATCAGCGGCCAGACGTCGTGCAGTCACCAGGCCCAGCCCCTTGGTGCCACCGGTCACAAGTGCAACTCTACTTGCCACTTCACCCTCGATTTTACGCAATTGATTTATAGATGTTCATTTAAATACCCTTTTGCGTATTATTGTCCACTCGATCCACCTCACTAGCGTCCTCATGTCCAAAATTGTTATCCTCGGAGCCGGCCATGCGGGCGGCTCGGTTGCCGGCTTCCTGAAGCAGTATGGTTTCGAGGGCGAGATCGTCTTGGCAGGGGCCGAGATGATCCCCCCCTACCAGCGCCCGCCCCTGTCCAAGGCTTGGCTGAAGGGCGAGACAGACGAAAACGCACTGCAACTGCGCAGCAGCGACTTTTACGCAGAGAACAACATCGACCTGCGTCTGGGCGTCACCGCGATCGCCATCGACAGGGCAGCCAAAATCGTCACCTTCGATGATGGTTCGGTAGAGCCGTATGAATATCTGGTGATCGCCACCGGCTCACGCGCCCGCAAGCTGCCATTGCCGGGTGGCGACGATGCTCGACTGCTGGAACTGCGCACCATCCCCGACGCCGAACGACTGAAGAATGCGCTTGGAGCCGGAAAGCGTCTGGCGGTTATCGGTGGCGGCTATGTCGGTCTGGAGGCCGCAGCCTCGGCCCGCGCCTTGGGTGCCGAAGCACTGGTGATCGAGCGGATGGATCGCGTGCTGCAGCGGGTCGCTTCAGTCACCCTTTCCGACTTCTTCACACGTCGACACACCCGCGAGGGCGTGACCATCCGCACCGGTGCCGAGGTCGTCGCCGTCAGCGGCCACAGCGTGACCTTCGCCGACGGAGAAGTGCTGGAAGCCGATGCCGTCCTCGTGGGCATCGGTGCCATCGCCAATGACGAACTGGCACTCCAATGCGGACTGGAATGCGCCGATGGTATCGTCGTTGATCTGGATGCACGCACCAGCGATCCGGCGATCTTCGCTGTGGGCGACGTGACCCGCAGGCCATTGCCGCACTACGGTGTGACATATCGGTTGGAGAGCGTTCCCAACGCTCTGGAACAGGCCAAACGCGTAGCCTGCGCTATCTCGGGACGCCCTGCCCCGCTCAATGAAGTGCCATGGTTCTGGTCCGACCAGTACGACAGCAAGCTTCAAATCGCGGGCCTGCCTTTCGGAGCCAACGCGCAGATTGTTCGCGGCGATCCCGACACAGGCAGCTTCGCCGTCTTCCATCTGAAAGACGACCAGATTGTCTGCGTCGAGGCCGTCAACGCCGCCCAATCCTTCATGTTCGGCAAACAGGCCATTGCCAAAGGCAGCCGAGTGGCCGTCGCCATTCTGGCGGATGACGGCTCCCCAATTAAAAAAACGCTATTATAGAGGTGCTGACAAGTTAACTGGATTGAGCTTAAAGTAGGGTGCCGTCAGGTTAACTGGGTACAGTCAAAAGTACCCCTTCCCTGCTCAATATCAGGCAACCGCCGCCATCCAAGCGGCATCTGCATCGGCACGAAAGCGACGAAGCGTGGACCTGCTGATTAGATGACGTTGGATGTTGAAAGTGTTGTAGATCGCCGCGTGGGTTGTGAGAAATCTTTGCGCTGAGGCTTGAGTTTTGAACCTCTGTTGCTGCCGCTCTCGTCGTCTGATCGGCAGATGTGAGTTTTCCACGCGGTTATTGTCTCGTAACCGGCCAGGCCTGTGAAGAGGCCGCATTTCCAGTTGATCGAGCGCCGCACCATACGACGCCAGCCCATCCGTTGTGATGGTTTCCGGCTCGACAGGTTGGTTACGTAAAAGACGTTTGATCAGCTTCAAGGCCGCCTCTGTGTCCCGCCGGCGCTGGACAACGACGTCTAAAACCTCGCCTTCGTCGTCGACTGCGCGCCACAGATACATGCGCCGTCCTCCGATCTTGCAGACCATTTATCGAGATGCCAACGGCCTGTCGGAGGCACTCTCCTCTTCTTGAGCCGCCGTGCAATCAGAGGCCCGAACTTGATCGTCCAGCACCGGATCGTTTCGTAGCTGACGTCAATTCCGCGTTGCGCCATCAGTTCCTCGACGTCGCGGAAGCTCAAGCTGAAACGAAAGTACAGCCACACGGCATGACGTATCACCTCAGCTGGAAAACGATGTCGCTTAAAAGATAGAGGCTTCATAAAATCGCCCACACCACCAATGGCTTGCAGCCTTCGAAGTGGAGCACCTTTAGCGTTAGACTGACAGCACCGCCATGTATTCACCCGCTAACGCGGGCTATGCGGATCACCCGCAAATACCCCCGACATTACCGATACTTGCATAGCGGTACTGACACGTTAGCTGGGCTGAGCCGAAATCAGCCCTCCCTCCCCGACTTCAGGCTGCTTTCGTCGCTACCGCCCAAATGGTTTCGGCCTGACCTCGCAGCACGCGAAGGCCAGATCGGGAAATCAGGTGCGGTTGAAGATTGAAGGCGTTGTAAATCGGGCCGTGGCTGGAGAGAAATCGCTGGGCTGAACCCTGCGATTTAAACCTCTGCTGCTTTCGTTCTCGCCGTCGAATGACGAGGTGAGAATTCTCGGCGCGATTGTTCTCGCGCATCCCGCCTGGATGATGACGCCCTTGAAGATTCAGGACTTTCATCGCCGCGCGATAAGACGCCAGTTTATCCGTCACGATCGCTTCCGGATGAACGCCTGTGTTGCCGAGCAAACGCCGCAGCAGCTTCAAAGCCGCGTGCTTGTTGCGTCGCTTTTGAACTAGTACATCAAGCACTTCGCCTTCATCATCGACCGCACGCCATAGATACATTCGGCGACCGCGGATCCTGACTACCGCTTCGTCCAAATGCCAACGGCCCGTCGGACGATTACGATTTCGGCGGATGTTTGCAGAAATCAGCGGTCCAAACTTATTCACCCAGCACCTAATGGCTTCGCGGCTGACCTCAACCCCACGTTCAGCCATCAATTCTTCAACGTCGCGGATGCTCAACGTAAACCGAAAATACCAACGCACCGCCTGACAAATGACCGATCCAGGAAACCGGTGACGCTTGAACGATAAGCCAGACATGAAGGCCTCCAAATTTCACCCGAAGTGGAGACTTTTTAGCGTTAGACTGTCAGCACCGCGCCGAATGTTGAGGGTGTTGTAAATCGCCCACCCACCGATGTCTTGCAGCCTTCGAAGTGGTGCACCGTTAGCGTTAGACTGACTGCACCGCAAAACTTTCTCAGTTAAATCAGTTAATTATATTTCCATTCTTATAGCGCGCATGAAGTAATGGCGCGCCCAGCCAGTAGCTCAGTTCGGCGGGGCGCTGGATGTTCCAGACTGCGAGGTCGGCTTGTTTTCCGGCTTCGATGGTGCCGAATTGCTCGGATAGGCCCAAGGCTTTCGCGGCGTTTCGGGTTGCGCCAGCCAAGGCCTCTTCGGGCGTTAGGCGGAACTGAACGCAGGCGAGGTTCATCGTCGCTGTCATTGAGGCAACGGGTGATGTTCCCGGATTGCAGTCCGTCGCCACGGCCATTGGCACACCGTATTGGCGCATCAACTCAACGGGCGGAACCTGCGTTTCGCGCAACATCAGAAACGCACCTGGCAAAAGCACGCCCACCGTTCCGGCCTCTGCCATGGCACGAATTCCGGCCTCGTTGGAGTATTCGATATGATCTGCCGACAGGGCAGCATATCGCGCCGCAAGTTCAGCACCGTCGCTGTCTGATAGCTGATCGGCGTGCAGCTTTACTGGAATACCGAGCTCTGTAGCCTTGGCGAACAGACGACCGACCTCTTCGACCGAGAAGGCGATCGGCTCGCAATAGGCATCGACAGCATCGACCAGGCCTTCGGCATGGGCCGCAGGCAGGATCTCGTTGATCGCCTTGGATACATAGGTGTCGCGGTCATTCTTATATTCCGGCGGCACAGCGTGCAGGCCGAGATAAGATGTAAGCACCCTCACCCCGCCCTCGCGCCCGATACGGCGGGCGACACGCAGCATTTTCAGCTCGCTGTCACGATCCAAGCCATAGCCGGACTTGATCTCGACCGTGGTGACGCCCGTGTCTTTCAGCCCCTGCAACCGCTTCATGGCCGAGGCGAACAACTGCTCCTCACTCTCCTCGCGGGTCGCCCGAACCGAAGAGACGATACCGCCTCCTGAGCGGGCGATATCCTCATAGCTGACGCCTTCCAGACGCTGCTCGAACTCGCCCGAGCGGTCGCCGCCGAACACGAGATGGGTGTGGCAGTCGATCAGACCGGGCGTGACCCAGCGACCTTCCAGCTTATCCGTGCGTACGGCGGTATGTTCGGGCAGGTCGTGCCGCGCGCCGATCCAGACGATCGCCCCGTCGCGGATCAGGATCGCGCCATCCTCGATGGCTCCGTAG
>JAEZHG010000113.1 GCA_023436945.1 Pseudomonadota bacterium
CCTCGGCGATCTCCTGGCCTACAACGTCCTTCTCCGGCTCGATCTCGACCGGATCGAGGGTCGGGCGGAAGACGAGGTCCGACACCACCTGAAGTGCCAAGCCCAGCGAGCCTTCGACACCACGGATTTCAAAGCTGGTGCGCTCATAACCTGTGGCGGCGTTGATAGAGCCGCCCTCGGCCTCGATACGCTCGACAATATCGCGCGCGCCCATATCGCCCGCACCCTTGAAGACCAGATGCTCCAGCAGGTGCGACCAACCCGAGCGGGCCTCGTTTTCCATGCGGGCACCACCCGCGACGGCCACCGTCAGGGCAAAGGTGCGACGACCCTCGATGGGGTCACAGATCAGTCGGACGCCGTTTGAAAGCGTATGTAGGCGGGGAGTCAGTTTCGCTGTCCTTGGGAATCGGCCTTACGCACCAAGCGTCGCCGCAGCAAAACAGCATAAAGAACGATCAGGGCAGCGGCGAGGCCGAACCACGTCAGGGCATACCCCAGATGATTGTTGGTAAAGGCAGGCGGTGGAACGACCGGATGCACCTGCGGCACCTCGGGATTGATGGCCGTTGCGGCATAGAGCACCCACGAGGAGACCGGACCCGTTACCCCCAGCGCCTTGGCCATGGCCTCGTTGTCGCGGCCATAGAAAACCAGACCCTGCGGCGCGGGCGTCATACCCGATGCCTTGGTCGGCTGGCGCAGCACGCCAGCAAAGGTGACAGGCATGGAGCGGGCCGCATCCACGGCGGGGCGCGCCGTGTCGTCCTGACGCACAAAGCCGCGATCGACCATAATCGTCGTGCCGTCAGACAACGGACAGGCCGAGGCCAGACGCACGCCTGCCTCACCGCGATCAATGGTGCGAAGCTCTACAAACGCAGCCGTGTTCAGCCCGCGACAGGTGGCGATGACCTGCCTGAATTCGGGTGCATCAGACGCCAGCACCTGCTCCAGCGGCGCAGGCGGCATGTTGTGGGCAGCCTCGGCAGCGTCAATCAGCCCGACCTTCCACTGCAAACGGTTCACCTGCCACGTGCCAAGCGACACCAACACCGCCAGCAGCACCACCGCCAGCAGGGTCAGGACATAGGGAAAGCGCGTCTTGGCCATTCGGGTCTTCTAAATCAGCTACGGGTTCGCAACAGGTTGAGTGCAGTCATCAACCCCTTTCCGGGCCGCATCAAGCCCAGAGCGATCAACAGCGCCAGAGGCGGCCATATGATCAGGTTCAGCCACAAGGGCGGCTGCCACGCCAGATTGACCGCCAGCGCCGGCACGCCGACCAGAAATCCGGTAATCTGCATGATGAAGGTTGCCGCCCCGTCTCCGGTCTCCACCTTGCCCAAGGGATAGTCACAGGCCTCACACACAGGGCGCACCTTCAGCCATCCGGCAAACAACGCCCCCTGCCCGCAGTTGGGACAGCGGCCACAGATACCGGCCAATGCGGCCTGTTTGCCGACGAGGGGTTTGCGGGTCTGGTCCATCATGTCTCCGCCAAGCAAAACGGCGCGGAGCGAATGCTCCACGCCGTCTGCAACCTATTGGTCCTGTGACGTCGGCTTAGCCGTAGATCACGTACAGGAAGGCGAACAGGAACAGCCAGACCACGTCCACGAAGTGCCAGTACCAGGCAGCCGCTTCGAAGCCGAAGTGCTTGGTCGGGGTCAGGTGGTTCTCGCCCAGATACAGACGCAGCAGGCAGACGGCCAGGAAGATGGTGCCGATCAGAACGTGCGCGCCGTGGAAGCCGGTGGCCATGAAGAACAGCGAACCATACAGGCCCGAGTTCATGGCGGCTTCGTTGAAGAACATCTTGGCGTGGATGATGTGATAGTACTCATAGGCCTGAACGCCCGAGAAGATCACACCAAGGCCAACGGTCAGCCACAGGCCCAGCTTGGCTGCGTTACGGTCGCCCTTCTGGATCGCGTGGTGCGCCCAGGTGACGGTCGTGCCCGACAGCAGCAGGATCACGGTGTTCAGCAGCGGCAGGGACCACGGGTCCAGCAGCTCGACGCCCTTCGGCGGCCAGGTCGACCATGCAGCGGCGGTGTCGGCCCAATTGCCGACTTCCGGCACAGCCTGACGCACATCGGCGAAGATCGACATTTCGAAGAACATCCAGAAGATGCTGGCGAACAGCATGACTTCCGATGCGATGAACATGATCATGCCATAGCGCAGACCGAGCTGGACGACCGGAGTGTGGTCACCCTTCTGGCCTTCTTTGATCACGTCACTCCACCAGCCGAACATGCTGTAGAGCAGACCGGCCAGACCAACGAAGAATACGATTTTGGAGCCTTCCGGCAGACCAAACATACCCTTCATCCAGATCACAGCACCGGTCAGCATGACCACGAGGGTCATGGAGGTAACCAGCGGCCACGGGCTGGGATCGACAAGGTGGTAGTCGTGCTGCGGCTTAGCGTGAGCCATTCCGGTTCCCCCGAATTAAGGCATTAGTTCTTTCCATAGGGCTATAGCGTCGCCAAACGGCGTTTGCCAATGCCCTATTGTGCGGAATTTGCCTCGTTAAAACCTTTGGTTGGGTAAAATGTGTAGCTGAGGGTGATTTCCTTGATCCCCTGCCCCTCGCGATCGGTCGCCATCTCGGGCGCGACGAAATACTGAATCGGGAATACCACCTCTTGGCCAGGCGCGATTTCCTGTCCCTCGAAGCAGAAACACTGCAGCTTCTGGAAGTACGGACCGGCCTTTTGCGGCACGACATTGTAACCCGCCGTGGCGTGGACCACCTTGTCCGAGGTGTTCTTAACACGGAAATAGGCCATGCCCGTCTCGCCGATGCGCACGCGCTGGGTCGTCTGTTCGGCGACGAACTCCAGCGGCACATTGCGGACATTGGTGTCGAAGTGGATAGCGACGGTATCTTCGAGAATCACATCAGGCGCTTCGGTGGCCTGCATTACCGTGCCGCCAAAACCGGTCACCTGACAGAACAGGCGGTACAAGGGCACAGCCGCAAAAGCCGCCCCCGTCATCCCCATGACCCCCAACACGCACAGTATAGCGACAAGATTCTTGCGATCCTTCGCCTTCGGTGCGCCCTCCTCCATCACTGAGCGCCTTCTGCTTCGGCGGTGACGGCTTCGAGCGTCAGGGGGGCGGGCTGGCCTTCAGGAGCCGAAACCACAACACCGGCTGCGGCGTTCTCTGCCGCTTCCTTGGCCTTGCGGGCCTCGTTGTTGGAATGCATGCGCGAGACGGTGATCGCATAGACCGTGGCGATAAACACCAGCAGCCCCATGGCGATGGCGATGTTGCGACGCTTGCGCGCCTTCACCTGCTCGTCGGTCAATTTCACGAACTGCGTCTCGCTCATCGCATCATCCCCCAATAAGTGGCATCTGTTCGACAAGTAGCGCCGAGAACAGGGCCATCAGATACAAGATAGAAAAGGCAAACAGGTTGCGTGCCGGTTTGGCCTCTGCACGCACGTCATACAATGCGGCTTCGCGTCCCACGGCCTCGGCCTTGTCAGGCTGGTCGCCCGCACGCGAGCGCCACAGACGGATGGCCAGATAAAGGAAGAACAGACCGCCCGTGATCGACACCACGCCATAGATCACACTGCCCAGGCCCACGAAGGTCGGCAGGATGGCGATCGGTACGAAGATCAGGGTGTAGATCAGGATTTGCAGGCGGGTGGATTTCGCACCGCGCGCCACCGGCATCATCGGAATACCGGCCTTGGCGTAGTCGCCCGTCGAATAGAGCGCCAGCGCCCACGAATGCGGCGGGGTCCACAGGAAGATAATCAGGAACAGCAGCCATGCCTGCCACGGTGCATCGCCCGTCGCGGCGGCCCAGCCGATGACAGGCGGGAAGGCCCCTGCCGCACCGCCAATGACGATATTCTGCGGCGTGCGACGCTTCAGCAGCATCGTATAGAAGGCGGCATAATAGACGATGGTCAGCGCCAGCAGGCCACCGGCCAGCCAGTTGGTCGTCATGCCCAGAAGCATGACCGAGAAGATCGACAGAATGATGCCAAAGGCCATGGCGTCATTCTTGCGCACACGACCCGCCGCCACAGGGCGACCGCGCGTGCGGCGCATCAGGGCATCGGTCTCGCCCTCCAGCGCCATGTTCAGAGCGCCCGCAGCGCCTGCACCCACAGCAATACACAGAACCGCCACGACCGCATTCAGCAGGTCGATCTGGCCTTGCGCCGCCACAAGTCCGGTCAGGGCGGTGAACACCACCAGCGACATGACGCGAGGCTTCAACAGCTGGAAGAAGTCTTCCGGCTGGGCGGTCGATACGAGAGGAGGCGTTTGGTGGGTCATGCTACTTAATAAGGCGAAGGCCGCCCCTTCGGATCACGAAAGGACGGCCCTCCAGTGGTTATCCCTGAGAGGGGATTTAGTGGTGATCGTCGGCCTTGACCACAGGCAGTTCGTTGAACTGGTGATACGGCGGCGGCGAGGACAGGGTCCACTCCAGGGTCGTAGCACCTTCGCCCCACGGGTTGGCCTCAGCCGGACGACGACGGATAGCGGCTTCTAGCAGCATGATGAGGAAGATGCCGACACCGACGATGGTGATGACATAACCCCACGACGAAACCTGGTTCCACAGGGTGTAGGCTTCCGGATAGTCGATGTAACGACGCGGCATGCCTTGCAGACCCAGGAAGTGCTGCGGGAA
>JAEZHG010000119.1 GCA_023436945.1 Pseudomonadota bacterium
CCCCAAGATCACCGCAACCCCGACCACAATGCCTTTGAGCGCGCCACCAAGGCGCGAGAACCACGACGTGCTGGTCGTGACCGTTACGGGATCTTGAGACATGAGAGCCCCTCCTGTCGTAAAACGAGCGCCCCGACCACGGGGTCAGAGGCGCTCGAAATGCGGGTTGAAACAGACCTTACGGGGTCTCGGTGATCAGCAGGGTTGCCGAGGCAGTGCCGCCCTGAACCGTGCCGACCCAGATGTCATAGACGCCGCTCTGCGGACGGTTGAAGCGCACCTCTGCGTCCAGATCGCCGAAGCTGTCGTCATCACAATACCAGCGGCCATCCGGACCATTGATGATCAGGGTCGTGTCCGACGACGAAATGGTGCGGAAGACGAGCGGTAGGCTGCCAGCGTCATAGGTCACTTCGAAGTCCGGGGCGTCCGAGATATTGCCCAGGCACGAACCCGGCAGGTGAGCACCGTTGATGCTACCGCCAGCAGTCATCGACACGCGATAAGGGTCCGGCGTGAAGCCCGACGACAGGCTGATTTCACCGAAATTGGCGGTCAGATGCGCAGTTTGAGCCAGAGCCGGTCCAGCGCCCATCATACTGGCTACAGCGGCGAGAAGCAGGGTCTTTTTCATAGTTCAAGTCCTCCAAGGGCGCATCGCTGCGCCGTCCAAAGCGACTTCGCCGGTCCAGCCCGGATGACGCTTGCAACACTGATACCGACGCTTGAGGGCCGAGGGCAGCACCATGGATATGGGGTAAGATTAACCACGCCCAAGCGTTGATTGAGGCCCCAATTTTGCCCTAAATGCACTCCGAGTGCTGTTCTTGGGGATACACATGACCGAGGCTAACGGGATCACTTTCAAGGGAGATGCTGCCCTTGAGGCATGCGCAAATGCGGGCCCACCGCGCTCACGCGCGAAAGGTTTAATACAGCTCATACTCGTGATTATTGCGGCCCAGATCGTGTTCTGGGGCCTGTTCTATGTGCCTTGGGGCCCCAAGCCCTCCTTCGACAAAATAGACCGCATCGTCTTCTCGAGCGCCGAGATGTCGGAGCTGAATCTACCCACGCCAACGGCGGCGGATTCGGCCACCTATTCCAAGATCAACCTGCCCTATGTGGACTGCTGCGACCCTTCATATCTGGCTCTGAAGCTGAATTTCGAACTGGATCAGCCGCCTATCGACGGACTGGGCCTGGTTGCCTTCCAGCAGGTCGATAATTTCATCTATCGCGTCAACGGCTCCATCATCCACCAGAAGGGCCGTATGGAGATGGACAACCAGACCTTCCACGGACAGCGCCCCTATCTGCTGCATGTCCCCCAAGGTCTTTTGAAATCCGGCACCAACGAGATTTCCATCATCACCGTGCGTCAGGGCCACCCCTATACGGACCTGATCGAGCCCCTGATGGGGCCATACAAACAGGTGGAAGAGATCACCGCCATGCGCTTCTGGCAGACGGTGGATTACCGGATGCTGGGCGGCGCGATCACCGCGACACTCGGCCTGCTGGGCATCATCATGCTGTTCCGCGCGCAGGAGCGCCGTTTCGCCATGTGGCTGACGGTGATGTGCCTGTCGTGGACAGCCTATGCCGCCTATGGGCTTTATTTCGATCTGCCGTTCGGCGGAATTGGCCGGATGATGTTCTTCTTCGTCGTCACCAGTCTCGTTTATTCCAGTCTGCTCTGCTTTATCGACAGCTGGACCCGCCGCCCCGTCCCGCTTGGACAGGCTGCGGTTATGGGCGTTTGGGTCGCCTTCTGCGGCTTCGGTCTCTATGCGCTGAACCATATGCCAGTGCCCAACGGTCATGACCTGATGTCGATGTTATGGAGCTGGTATGCGTTTGGTGTTGGCGTTCTGGTGGTGCTTCGCCTGCTGTGGCACTTCGCGACCACCGACGAGACCCGCACCCTAGAGGCTGGCATCCTGTCGGTCTGTGCTGTCTGTATGGCGCTGGATGGAATTGGCGACAAGTTCGGCCTGTTGTCAGGGGCCTATCTGATCGAGTCTGCGCCGCTGCTGCTGCTGGCCATGGTCGTGGCTTTCATCCAGCGCAATTTCCATCTGTTCCAATCGGCTTTGGCGCTGAACAATCTTCTGGAAACGAACCTGCAAAAGCGCGAGGCCGAACTGGCCGAAGCCCATCAGCGCGAACGCCAGATGACCGAGGTTCAGGCCCGCAACGAAGAGCGCCGCCGCCTGATGCAGGACATGCACGACGGCGTCGGTGGCCAGTTGGTGGGCCTGCTACTGGCCGTGCGACGCGGCACGGCAGACAACGAGCGGATGGCCGAGGGACTACAGGCCGCGATGGATGAAATCCGTCTTATGATCGACTCGGTCGATTCCACTGCCAGCTCGCTCGATACCATGCTGACTGTGTTCGAAAACCGCGTGCGTCCCCGCATCGAGGGAGCCGGTTTTGCCCTGAACTGGGATGTTAATATTAAGTCCGAGGTGGACCTGTCCCCCGCTGGCGTTCTGCAGATCTTCCGCATCATGCAGGAGAGCGTGACCAACGCCCTGAAACATTCGCACGGCGACCTGATCCACATTCAGGTCTGCGACAGCGATGATGGTGAGATAAACCTGTCCATCAGCGACAACGGCAAGGGCCTACAGACCTCGCACCAGCCAAGACAGGCAGGACAAGGCGGTCACGGCCTCAACAATATGCGTGCCCGCGCCCAGTCCATCGGCGGCATTATCCGCTGGGAAGACGCCAACCCCGGTACACGTATGCACCTGACCGTGCCAACCCGAAGCGACCTGTCGCAAGCCGCCTGACCCCTCCCCTTATCCCCCACCGGTATTCATCGTATGGACCAAGTTCAGCTGCCCCGCCGGATCGGCGTGCTTGAAGACAGCATCCCTGTCAGAGATCATTTCGAATACATTCTGGAAACAGCGGAAGACCTTTGCCACGCTGGCACGGCCTGTTGCCTGTCGGAACTACCTGCCCTGATCGCCTCGCGCCCCGATCTGATCCTGACCGATCTGGGCCTGCCGGACGGCAGCGGTCTGGACCACATTCCATCCATCAAGGCGGCGGGGATCAAGTCGCTGGTTATCACCGCTTTCGGGGACCGCGAGACGGTCGTTAAGGCTTTGAGCGCGGGTGCGGACGGTTATCTTCTGAAGGACTCGCCTACCGAGCAGGTGCTGGAGGGCATCCGAGTCACGCTCGATGGCGGCGCGCCCATCAGCGCCTCTGCGGCCATCTATCTTCTGGAGCGCCTACGCGATCCTGCGCCCTCCGCAGAGGTGCAAAAGCCCTGCACCCCGCCACAGGAGAAACTGACCCCGCGCGAGACCGAACTGCTGACCCTTTTCTCACGCGGTCACAGCTATAAGTCCGCCGCCCGTGAACTGGGCATATCCCCCCTGACCGTGGGCGACCACGTCAAGGCCATCTATCGGAAGCTAGAGGTGAATTCTCGTGGCGAGGCGGTCTTTGCCGCCGTCCAGCGCGGACAGCTCACCCTCTAGCCCCCATATTCATGGCGCTAGGCCGCATGGCTCGCCCTCCTATGATTGCGCCGAGCTTGAAACAGGCTCGCTGTACAGGAGGGCTACCCCTTGAAAATCAAATCCTCGATGACCGTTTTGGCTTCGGTGGCAGCCGCATTGGCGGTCTCTGCTTGTGGCCAGTCTGGCGAAACCGAAAACGCCGCTACTGACGCGCCTGCCGCCGCTGAAACGCCGGAACAACTGGTCGCCCGCGTTGCCGCCTCCATGAGCCCGCAGGACTTCAAGCGCCGCGAGATCCAGTGCCACGAGACCAATGCCGCCGCCAAACGTGCAGGCGAGAAGCGTTTCACGCCAGAGCTCTGGGCCATGGTCGATGCCGAGCCGCGCATGGACTTCCTCGCCCTCGCCCGCGAAGCCCGCGAACTGGAACTGACCTCTGACGACATCGGCAATGCGCAGCGCAGCGCCATTCGCGCGCCTGACAAACCCGAAGACATTACCGCTGAATACGAAGGCCAACTGCGTGAATGCCTGGCCATCTCCAAAGTCGCCAACGCCCGCCACGGAGTCACCCAATGAAAATGAAATCTCTCGCCCTCATGACCTCGGCCAGCCTGCTGCTGGTCACGGCCGCCTGCTCGCAAGCCAGCGAAGCCCCCGCTCAAGCCGACGCCGAGCCGGCTCCGGTTCCAGTCGAGGAGCCGCAGGCGGCCACTGCCGCTCCGGCCTTTGAACTGGACGAAGGCTCAAAGGCTCTGATCGCCATGATGTCTCCCAAGGAACTGGGCATGGCGCGTCTGAGCTGCGTGCGACCGATCAACTCCGCCAAGCCCGTGCGCGGCGTGTTCGATGACGAGATGACCGCCGAACTGGCCTCGATCGACTATCTAAGCCAGACCG
>JAEZHG010000114.1 GCA_023436945.1 Pseudomonadota bacterium
GGTTTCATCACCTTCCGGTCCTATGTCGCCAAGGTCGGGCGCTCGAAAGAGATCACCCTCTATTTCATCGTGCCGCCCAACAGCGCGGCGCGCGCCCTGTCGGAATGGGATGCGATCCGCGACCGCGTCGGCGATGAAATCGGTGACGACAACCCCAACCGCTGGCTGACAATTGTCTTCACCGAAGATCTGGAATGGGCCTGATCCAGGCAGACAGGTTTATCGGTCCCAGTCCGGAACCTCGCCATAGAGACCCGAGAGGAAGTCCATAAAGGCGGTCACCCGCGTTTCGGCCCGCGCCCGTCCGGCGGTCAGAGCAAAGATGGCGATCTCGGATGCGCCGCTATAGTCGGGCAGGACTGTGACTAGTTGGCCGGACTTCAGTTCCTCGCCCACATCCCATGTCGAGCGCAGGGCTATGCCGGCACCGGCCAGCACGAGTTCGCGGGCGACTTCGGATGAGTTGGTGCGCACACGGCTTCGTGCGCGGAAGGTGACGGGGCCATCCGGCCCTTCCAGCCGCCAGTTGGACTGGTTCTCGGCGGCCAGATGGGCGTGGTGTTTCAGGTCTTCGAGCGAAGCGGGCGCACCGTTGCGGGTGATATAGTCCGGGCTGGCGCACAGCACGCGTCGGTTGGGCGCAAGGCGGTGCATGGCGGGATTGTCCGGCTCCCACGCGCCAATGCGGACGGCCAAATCCACGTCCTCGGCCATCAGGTCCACGAAGGCATCCGTCAGGTTCAGTTCCAGCGTGAGGCGCGGGTGGGCCTCCAGAAACGGTTGCAGATAGGGAGCCAGACGCCTGCGCCCGAATGAGGTCGGGGCGGTGACACGCAGCAGACCGCGGGCCTGTGTCGTGCGGCGCGAGACCAGCGCTTCAAGGTCTTCAACCCCGTCCAGAAGCTGCAATGCTCGCTCATAGACAAGCCGGCCCGCCTCTGTCGGGGCAAGGCGGCGCGAGGTGCGCTCGATCAGCCGCACGCCCAGCCTGTCCTCCAGACGTGCCAGCCTGCGCGAGGCCATGGCGGGCGACAGGTCCAGCCGTCTAGCCGCGCCCGACAGGCTGCCTTCCTCAAGCGCACGAACGAAGATTTCGTATTCGGCCAGCATGGCGCAAATCCATCTTTGCAAAATATGCAAAGATAACGCGCATTCTTTACTGTCGATGGCAAGAGGGGCAGGCGCTAGGGTAGGGGCGAATATGGAGAGGGCACTATGGGCCAAGACATGATCCGCCACGGCAACCTAAGCGTCTCGCGCGCGCTGGATGCCTTCATCTCGGACCACGCCGCGCCAGGCACGGGTGTGTCTGCGGGCCGCTTCTGGGAAGCGATGAACGCGCTGGTCACCGACTATGCCGAGCGTAACCGCGAGCTTCTCGCTCGCCGTGACCGTGGTCAGGCCAAGCTGGATGAATGGCACCGCGCCCATCCGGGCCAGCCTGATCCCAAGGCCTATCACGCCTTCCTCAGCGAGATCGGCTATATCGAGCCAGAGGTGGCCGATGTGCGCGTGGCCACCGAAAATGTCGATCCGGAACTGGCGACCATGGCTGGCCCGCAACTGGTCGTTCCACTGACCAATGCCCGCTATCTGCTGAACGCCGCCAATGCCCGCTGGGGCAGCCTGTATGACGCCTTCTATGGCACCGATGCCCTCGGCGACCTGCCATCTGGCAAGGGCTATCACACCGAGCGCGGACAGAAGGTCATCGACAAGGCGCGCGTCTTCCTCGATCGCGCGGCGCCACTGGCTAACGGCTCGCACGCTGATGCCGTGGCCTATCGTATCGACGGGGCGAACCTGTCGGTCGAACTGAAAGACGGCTCCGTCACCGCACTGTCAGATGCGGCGCAGTTTGTGGGCTATGCTGGCGATGCGTCCGCGCCGTCGGGCATTCTGCTGCGCAATAACGGCCTGCATTTCGAAATCGCCATAGACCGCAACCACCGCATCGGCGCGACCGATCCGGCGGGCGTGGCCGATGTGATCGTGGAATCGGCCCTGACCGCCATCTGCGATGCCGAAGACAGCGTTGCCGCCGTCGATGCCGAGGACAAGGTGCTGGTCTATGGCAACTGGCTGGGCCTGATGAAGGGCACCTTGTCTGCCAGCTTCGACAAGGGCGGCAAGGTTCTGGAGCGCACGCTCAACCCTGATCGCCACTATACCGCACCGGATGGCTCGCGCCTGACGCTCAAGGGCCGCAGCGTGCTGTTGAAGCGCAATGTGGGCCTGCATCTGACCACCAATGCGGTGCTGGATGCCGAGGGTCGCGAAATCCCCGAGAACATTCTCGACATCGCCGTGACGGGCCTGATCGGCCTGCATGATCTGGCACGTCCGGAAGCCGAGCGTAACAGCCGCGCGGGCTCGATCTATGTGGTGCGCCCCAAGATGCATGGCTCTGAAGAGGTTGCCTTCGCCAATGCCCTGTTTGGCGCGGTCGAACGCCTGCTGGGCCTGCCCAAGTTGACGCTGAAAATGGGCATCATGGACGAGGAGCGCCGCACCAGCGTCAATCTGAAGAACTGCATCGGTGCCGCCAGCGAGCGGGTTGTTTTCATCAACACCGGCTTCCTCGATCGCACGGGCGACGAAATCCACACCATGATGGAGGCTGGCCCCATCGTCCGCAAAGAGGCGGTGAAGGCGACCGGCTGGATCAAGGCTTATGAGGACCGCAACGTCGATATCGGCCTGAAAACCGGCCTGTCGAGCCGTGGCCAGATCGGCAAGGGCATGTGGGCCGCGCCGGACCGCATGGGCGATATGCTGGCGACCAAGGCCGGACACCCGAAGGCAGGGGCATCGACCGCATGGGTGCCATCCCCCACGGCGGCGACGCTGCATGCGCTGCACTATCATCAGGTCGATGTCTGGGCGGTGCAAAAGGAACTGGAAGGCCGTGCGCCGACGGGGCTTGGCCCGCTGCTGACCCTGCCGCTGATGGAGACGAAGCCGTCGGCAGAGGAAATCCGTCAGGAGCTGTGCAACAACTGCCAAGGTATCCTTGGCTATGTGGTTCGCTGGATCGATCAGGGCGTCGGCTGTTCCAAGGTGCCGGACATCCACGACATCGGCCTGATGGAAGATCGCGCGACCTTGCGTATCTCCAGCCAGCACATCGCCAACTGGCTGCGCCACGGCATCACGACCGAGGCCGAGGTGATGGAGGCCATGAAGCGTATGGCACTGGTGGTAGACCGCCAGAACGCGGACGACCCGCAGTACAAGCCGCTGGCCCCGTCCTATGACGGCTATGCCTGGCAGGCGTCGGTTGATCTGGTGTTCAAGGGCCTGACCGAGCCGAACGGCTATACCGAGCACCTGCTGACGGCCTATCGCCGCAAGGCCAAACAGGGCTGAGACATGCGGGGGCGGGCCATCGGGTCTGCCCCTTTATTTTTCTGCGAAAAATCGAACGTGGTTAAGGGTCGTTAACCATGAAATCGGATATTCTTCCTCACACAAACCAGTGCATTTTGATTCTGTAGATGAGGGATACGGCGATGCCGTTGGAGATTTACAAAGGCAAAGGTCGCAAGCTGCGCCGCGTGGATTTCAGCCGTCAGGGCGATGTGTTCTTCCGTCTTCTTTCGGGCTGGCTGCGCAGCGGCGGGTTCGTTGCCCGCTAAGGGTGGCTTGATCGTATGAAGCCGCACCCCCGTTTCGCTGACGCCTCCACGACGATTTTCGAGGAAATGTCGGGGCTGGCCCGCCAGACGGGGGCTATCAATCTGGGGCAGGGCTTCCCCGAAAGCGCAGGGCCGCTAGCCTTGCGTCAGGCCGCGGCCAAGGCGGCGGTCGAGGGCTGGAACCAGTATGCGCCCTCGCGCGGCACGCCCGAACTGCGCGCTGCGGTGGTCGAGCATTATAACCGTTTTCACGGCGCCGATCTGGATACTGATCGCGTGCTGGTCACCTCCGGCGCGACAGAGGCGCTGGCCGCATCGCTGATGGCGTGGGTCAAGGAAGGTGACGAGGTCATCATCTTCGAGCCTGCCTATGATGCCTATCGCCCGCTGATCGAAAGGGCTGGCGGTGTGGTGAGGGCGGTCCAGCTATCGCCACCGCACTGGCGTTTGGAAGAAGAGGCACTGAGGGCCGCCATAACGCCCGCGACCCGCGTGGTCCTGTTCAACAATCCGATGAACCCTGCCTCGCGCGTGTTTGACGCGAAGGAGTTGTCCGTACTGGCCCGTGTCTGTGTGGAGCATGACCTTGTCGCCATCTCAGACGAGGTGTGGGAGCACGTGGTTTTTGACGGGCGCGAGCACCTGCCTCTGGCGCTGGTCGAGGGCATGAATGAGCGCACGATCAAGATCGGCTCTGCGGGCAAGATGTTTGGTCTTACGGGCTGGAAGATTGGCTTTGTCTGTGCCGAACCCAATTTGATCGAACCTGTCGCCAAGGCCCACCAGTTCATCACTTTTGCGACCCCGCCGATGCTGCAAATCGCCGTGGCCGAAGGGCTGGCGTGGGAAAGACCTTACTTCGATGCGATGCAAGCAGAACTTGAGGCGTCGAGGGATTGTCTGAAGCGCGCGCTGGAGCAGGCGGGCTATGTGTGTCTCGACAGTCAGGGGGCGTATTTCCTCAGCGTAGATCTGGCGGCGTCGGGCATTTCAATCGGCGACGTCGATTTCTGTAATCGCATTGTTCGAGACTTTGGCGTGGCCGCCATACCTGTATCGGCCTTCGTTTCAGGAAGCGGGCAGGGGGCGGTTGTGCGTTTCTGCTTCGCCAAGCCTGATGAGGTGTTGATCGAGGCTGCAAAGCGTCTGGGCGAGGCGCGGCGAGCGCTCATATCCGTTTGATGCGATTGCCTATGTGAAGGGCGCGCGGCTGTAATCCCTTCTTAGTGAAGCGCGAATAGTAAGGCCGCATGTACGGAGTATCTGGCCAACGACGCGCCCCCATTGCGTTGACCCTTTGTGTCATTCTTGGAAGCCTTGCCTTGCCGGCAATGGCCGAGGGAACGCGCCCGTCTACCCTTTCAGGACCCGCTGCAGTCGGCGCTGTCGATAGCAGTGCTCTGGATCTGGCCATGGCTGTCAGAAAGCGTGCGTTCGATACCAGTTTCCATGCCCTGATCACCTTTGCCGAACAGGCCAGAGACCGTAACGACCGCGAGGGTTTAAGCCGCCTTCAGCACGTCATCACCGTTCTGGTCGAAGCCAAGAATTATGAGGTGGCCGAGAACTGGAACCGCGAACTGATCCGCGCAGCCCAGCGGCAGAATGCGGATGATTATCTAGAGGTCACACGCCTCAATGCGATGATGATCGAGCATTATCGTACGGACAGCGTCCCCCTGGACCAGGTCCGCGAGATGGCCGATAGCCAGAAGATGTGGCTGCCCAAGGTTCTGTCACGCGTCGCGCTGGCACGCTTAAATGCCGAGGACCGTAAGGCCGCTGAATCCATCAGCATGCTGGCCAATACCATTCCCTTGATTCCGAAGGGCAAGGAACACGAGGCCAATGTCGCGGCCCTCGTTTGGGACAGTCTGTCGATTGCCCACACGGTCGTGGACGATGTGCCCGGCTTTATGAAGGCTGTGCAGAAGGCCGAGGAATACAAACTGTCCTCGCCCTATCCGCAGCCGGAATATGAGGCGCTCTATAGACTGGCAATGACGCTCGGCTTTGTGGGGCGCTATGACGAGTCGCAGGGCGTGGTCGATATCTATCGCGAGTTGGCTGACCGTTCCGGCTCGCCGATGCGTCAGGCGCAGGCGGGCAATCTGTGCGGTTATGCGGCGGCGGTGCGTGACGACTACAATGCGGTGATGGAATGTCTGGCACCGTTTGGTCCGAACCTCGATGTGCCGCAGTCGGTACGAAACGTGATGTTGGTCCGTCGCGCCACGGCCTATTCCCGCACCCGTCAGGTGGCGCTGGCCCGTCGTGACCTTGAGGAACTGCGTGCAATGGTACGCAGTGGGCAGATGCGGGCTTCGCCGTCCCTTACGCGGGCGGAAGGCGAGTTTATGATCGCCACAGGTGACTATATTCGCGGCAATGACGTGCTTCGCGAATACCACCTGAGCCAGTTCCGCCGTGCGTCCCAGAACTATGGCGCGGTGATGCAGCAGATTCTGGTGGGGGCTGACGAGCAACTAAAACGCTCCGAGGAAGCCAACCGCCTGAAGATGGAAACCATTGTCCAGCAGCGCTGGCTGGTGGGGTTGGGGGCGCTTGTTGGGCTGATCTTCGGCGTGATGTTCATCCGCCAGCGCAGCCTGTCCCGCAAGCTCCAGCGCAAGCGTCAGCAGGAGCGCGAGTTCTATAGCCGTCAGGCCGAGTTCTTCACCAACGTCAGCCACGAGATCCGCACGCCGCTAAATGGCGTTGTGGCCATGGCCGATGCTCTGGGGAATGCAGAGCTTAGTCCCGAGGCGCAAAAGATGGCGCGCATTATCGCCACTTCGAGCAACAATCTCGAACGCCTGCTATCCGACTTCCTCGACAGCGCCAAGATGGATGCGGGGCAGCTCTCCATCGAGAACGAGCCGTTTGATCTGGCGCAGGCTGTGGCCGATGTCGTGGCTCTATGGACCCCGAGCGCCACTGAAAAAGGTGTGCGCATCATGACCCAGATGGGCGAGGGCACGCGCCGCTGGGTCATGGGCGACAAGGGACGCCTGACGCAGGTGCTGAACAACCTCGTCAGCAACGCGCTGAAGTTCACCGAAAAGGGCCGCATCGTTCTTAGTGTGGTGGCACAGCGCGGAGACAATGTGCTGTTTGCCGTGACCGACACAGGCATCGGCTTTGACATGAAGGACCGCGCGAAACTTTTCGCGCGCTACAGTCAGGCCGATGGCACCATCACCCGTCGTTTTGGCGGTACGGGACTGGGGCTGTCGATCAGCTATCAGCTGGTGTCGCTGATGGGCGGTGAGCTGGATTGCGATAGCGAAGTGGGTATGGGCTCGCAGTTCTGGTTCGACATCGCCCTTCCGGCAGTGGCGGGCAAGGAAAGCATCCGCGCGCCGTTTACAGGGCCGGAAGAGGGGGGCGAGGTCTCCCGCTACCTCGTGGTGGATGACAATGCGACCAACCGCACGATCATCTCCATGCTGCTCAAGAGTGAAACCCGTCAGCTCTATTTCGCTGAGAACGGTCAGGAGGCTGTCGATCTGGCTGCTCAGATGCAGTTCGACGTAATTTTGATGGATGTGCAGATGCCGGTTATGAGCGGCACGGACGCCATCCGGATCATCCGTGCACAGGAAATGGCCGAGGGTCGCAAACCGGCGACGATTGTCATCCTGTCAGCCAATGCCGACAGCCATCACAAGAAGGAGGGCGTCGATGCCGGTGCCGATGGCCACATCGCCAAGCCGATTGTGCTGGGGCGGCTGCTCGAAGGAATCAACGAGGCGATCCTGAAGCGCGAAGGCGCAGGGGCAGAATCAGTCGCGGTATAGATCAAAAACAACAAAGCCCTGTTTCGGCAGGACTTTTTCGTATCTGCAATATAAACCGCACAAACGAAAAAGGGCCGAGCCCGAAGGCTCGTACCCTGTTTTCCGGATATAATCTGGAAGAAGAAACGATGGTGGGTGATCACGGGCTCGAACCGTGGACCCGCTGATTAAGAGTCAGCTGCTCTACCAACTGAGCTAATCACCCGTACCGTCATTTGAGCCTTTGGTTGGGCTCCGGCGTCTCGCTGCGGTGCGTTGCGCTGCGGCGAGGGCGGCTTAATACTCACGGCCCCCCTGTCGCGCAAGCGATTAATTTCACAAAAGCGATTTTTCTCTGCGAGAATAAAGTGATACCGAAGGTCTTTCGGAATTTTCGGACGATCGGGGAGAGACATATGGCCTTTTGGAGCCGTCGCCGTTCAATTGAAGCCATGTTGGCCCCGCAAGAGGGTCCGGCTCTAAAGAAAACCTTGAGTTGGCCGCACCTTATGGCGCTGGGCGTCGGTGCAATTGTCGGCACGGGCATCCTGACCCTGATCGGTGTCGGCGCAGGCCTAGCGGGTCCTGCGGTTCTGATCAGCTTCGGTCTGGCAGGTCTGGTCTGTGCCTGTGCGGCGCTGTCCTATGCCGAGCTTTCGACCATCATGCCCGCGTCGGGCAGTGCCTATAGCTATTCCTATGTGGCTCTGGGCGAGCTGCTGGCCTGGATCGTGGGCTGGTCGCTGATCCTCGAATACTCGCTGGTGGTCTCGGCTGTGGCCGTGGGCTGGGCAGGCTATGCCGCGCCGTTCCTTCAGGAGTGGGGCGTGCCGATGGCACTGCTGGCCGGTCCGCACGTCGAAGGGGGTATGGTGAACCTTCCGGCCATCGGCATCATCGCCGTGGTTGCAGGTCTGCTGCTGCTGGGCACCAAGGAAAGCGCCACGCTGAATGCGGTGCTGGTGGTGGTGAAGATCGCTGCATTGGTGCTGTTTGTGGCCTTGTCGATGCCGCACTTCGATTCCGCCAACTTCACCCCGTTCATGCCTAACGGCTTTGGCGCACCCTTCGTCCAGACGGGCGTGATGGCAGCGGCCTCGATCATCTTCTTTGCCTTCTACGGCTTTGATGCCATCGCTACCGCCGCCGAAGACACCAAGAAGCCGGAACGTGATCTGGCCATCGGTATCGTCGGCTCGATGCTGATCTGCACCGTGCTCTATATTCTGGTGGCAGCCTCGGCCATCGGCGCAGCCCCGGTGGCGACCTTCGCCGAAAGCCCCGAGCCGCTGGCGCTGATCCTGCGCGAACTGGGGCGACCGGGCTTCGCCACATTCATTGCGGTCAGCGCCGTCATCGCGCTGCCCACCGTGCTGCTCGGCTTCCTGTTCGGGCAAAGCCGCATCTTCTTCACCATGGCGCGCGACGGAATGCTTCCCGTGGCGCTCGCCCGCGTGTCGCGGCGCGGCGCCCCGGTACGCATCACGCTGTTCACCGCAGCGATCGTCAGCGTCATTGCCGGGCTGCTCCCGATCGAGGAGATCGCCGCGCTCGCCAATGCCGGAACGCTGATCGCCTTCGCCGCGGTGGCGATCTGCATGATGGTGCTGCGCCGACGCGCGCCG
>JAEZHG010000172.1 GCA_023436945.1 Pseudomonadota bacterium
ATCTTGGTCAGGGCGGTGGCTCCGTCACCGATCAGGGTCGCACCGCGAACCGGCGTGGTGATCTTGCCGTCTTCGATAAGATAGGCCTCGGTGCACTGGAACACGAACTTGCCGTTGGTGATGTCCACCTGACCGCCACCGAAGTTGGCGGCGTAGATGCCGCGCTTGGTGGAGGCGATCATATCGGCGCGGCTGTCCTTGCCTGCTTCCATGAAGGTGTTGGTCATGCGCGGCATGGGCTGGTGGGCGAACGACTGGCGACGGCCATTGCCGGTAGCCTTGGCCCCCAGTTGGCGGGCCGACAGGCGGTCGTGCATCAGACCGACCATGATGCCGTCCTCGATTAGCACGGTACGCGAGGTGGGCGTGCCTTCATCGTCGAATGACAGCGAGCCGCGACGGTCGGCAATCGAGCCATCATCCACGACCGTGACGCCGGGGGCGGCGACGCGCTTGCCCATCATGCCTGTGAAAACCGATGAGCCCTTGCGGTGGAAGTCGCCTTCAAAGCCGTGGCCGATGGCTTCGTGCAGCAGCACGCCCGGCCAGCCTGCGCCCATCACCACGTCCATCTCGCCTGCGGGGCAGTCGATGGCCTCGATGTTCACCAGCGCCTGACGGATGGCCTCATCGACCTGAGCCTTCCAGTTTTCCGGCTTGATCCATTCCTCGAAGGCGGCGCGGCCACCGGCACCGTTGGAGGCGCTCTCGCGCTTGCCGTTCTTCTCGACCGTGACCGAGACGTTCAGGCGCACCAGCGGGCGGATGTCGCTGAGGATCTGGCCGTCGCCGCGCAGGATGTCGATGGTGCGGCGCTCGCCGACGATGGAGGCCGAGACCTGAACCACATGGGGATCACGGGCGCGGGCAAAAGCGTCGATCTCGGCCAGAAGGGTGATCTTCTCGGAGAAGGACGGCGCCAGCAGCGGATCGACAGGCGCATAGAGGCGCTGGTTGGTGGCGGCAGGCGGCTCGGCCACAACGGCAGAGTGGCCGCGCTTGGCCAGCGATGCGCTTTCGGCAGCGCGGCGCATGGCGGCGGCGGAAATCTCGTTGGCGTGGGCATAGCCTGCCGTCTCGCCCGCCACAACGCGCAGGCCAAAACCGCCCGACGCATCATAGTTGGTGGTCTTCAGGCGACCGTCGTCGAACAGCAGGGCCTCGCTCTCGGCCTTTTCGACATAGAGCTCGCCATCATCGGCCCCTTCCAGCGCGGTTTGCAGGATGGACAGGGCTTCGGCCACATCCACACCTTCGGCGGCGAGGATGGGCGAGGGAGAGGCGGCGGTTTGAACGGTCGATTGGCTCATAGGCGCTAGATAGGCGTGGGCGAGGCTTCGCGCAAAGAAAAAGCCCCCGCCTGACGTGCGGGGGCTTCGGTAGTAGCAGGAAGGCAGGGGGTATTAGTCCTGACGGACCTCGGCCTCACCCGAGAGGGTCTGGCGAAGGTCGGAGGCCGTGCGGGTCAGGCGGACGCGGCCGTTGCCCGAGCCGTCAATGACAACCGTGCCGTTGGCGGCGGTCTTGACGCCCGCATTGCCGCTGACGCGGATGGTGGCATCCGGACCGATCAGTTCGTCCAGCTCGGCCGAGGTGTTGCCCGAGGCATCGACCGTCAGTTTTTCAGTGCGGCCCTGAACCTCGATGTCGGCATTGCCGGTGAGCAGGATGTCCATGGACGGCTTGCTGTAGGCGCGCACTTCCAGATCGGTGTTGCCCTGCAACTCGAAGGTTTTCACCGAGGCGGCGTTGATGGTCACCTTCAGCTGGTCTGTGTCGCTCCAGCCGGTGATGCCGTTCTTGCCGATGCCGACATAGGCGGTGTTGTTGTCGCGCGTCGAGGTCATCAGCAGTTGGCCGTTGGTGTAGGTCACGCGTTCGATCAGGTCTTTGGGACCGGTGATCGAAATGCCGGGAGCGGTGTCGCTCTGGATATAGAGCACGTCACCCGGCAGCGAGACCGTCAGGCGCTCGGCGCTGTCCCAGGCAATCTGGCGGGTTTCCAGAATGGCATCGCTGTCGATGTCGATCGAGCGGGTGATCTTCACCCCGCCGCGATTGTCATCCTTGATGGCCCAGACCCAGCTGTGGCGGGCAAGGTCGGCACCGCCGAGGCTCAGCGAGCCGCCGATGCCGACGATCGCCAGAACCAGACCGACGCCGGAGATGATGAGAAGATTGCGGATCATGTGAACAGTCCTTCTTTTCTCTGCTTCGATCAGGCCGAGGCCGGTTCAAGCGCGGGTTTGATGACGCGGTAGTGCAGGCGGGCGTACCAGATGGTGGCGTCGATCAGCCACTTGGTCAGGATAGCCATCGCGCCGACCATGAAGATGCCGAGGCCCATCAGGCCGATGCCCATCAGGAAGGCTGCGAGACCGCCACCGGGCAGACCCATGAACGGACCGGCGACCATGACAATACCGCCACCGATAAAGACGCCGACGCCGCCCAGCAGGAAGGCAATCACCGTGCCGAATACCGGAAGAATCAGCGGCAGCAGGATCAGGATGTCGATGGCACCCAGACCGATGATGCCGAAGATGGCGCCGATGGCATTGTTGGCGGTGGGCTGTTGCTGCCAGGCCTTGGCACCGGCCTCGGCCTTCAGCTCGCGGGCCAGTCGGTCCGGATCGCCCAGAGCCTCGCAGACCTCGGCCTCGCTGCGACCCGCAGCCATCGCGTCTTCGAAGTGGACTTCGTAGTCGGCGATGATCTCATCGGCAGCTTGCGGGGTCAGACCCACAAGGCCCTTACGAAGACGGGCGATGAATTCAGCGCGGTTCATTGGACTTCTCCGGCGTTCGGGTTGGAGACTTCGACGGGTTCGTTCTGGCTGGCGATCAGGCTTTCGACGGCGCGGGTAAAGGCGCGCCACTCGTTGGTCTGGCCCTCAAGGGTTTCGCGGCCCTTGGGCGTCAGCCGGTAATATTTGCGCGAGGGGCCACTGGAAGATTCGACCAGATAGGTTTCGACCTGTCCGTCCGTCTGCATGCGGCGCATCAGCGGGTAGATGGTGCCTTCGCCCATGCCGATAGCATCCGACAGGCGAGAAGCGATTTCATAGGCGTAGCTGTCTTGTCTGGCCAGCAGGGCCAGAACGCACAGGCCAAGCACGCCTTTCTTGAGTTGGGTGTCGATGGTTTCGGGCATGTGATCCCCTTTCGATAGGGTTAGGGGTATAACAAGGTATCTTGTTGTGCAAGGTACCTTGCTAAACATGAACTCGATTTAATCGACCGGTTTCTGCCACATGTGGCGATTCAGTGTTCTTTGTTGTCTTGAACCTTGTGCGCTGAGCCGATAATCAGGCCCAAACGCTGCGGTTCATACTAGGCCCAGCGCGCCTGCACGTGGATTGCAGGTGACTGCTGCAGAACAGTTTTAATGAGGACTCTCGAATGGGGATGGGCAAGCGGGCCATGGCGCGGGTAGGGGCGGGTATAGCCACCTCTGCGTTGGCTGCCTTCGTAGCCGCGCCAGCTTGGGCGCAGGAACTTTTGGGTCAGCCGACCCCGGGTGCAATCGGCCTGCAGCAGAGCGCGTCTCCGCTGAAGCATGAAGCCACCTTCTTCCATAACTATGTGCTGCTGCCGATGTGCATCGGCATCAGCCTGCTGGTGCTCGGCCTGCTGCTGTGGATCATCGTGCGCTATAACAAGCGTGCGAACCCGACCCCGGCCAAGTGGAGCCACAACACGGTCATCGAAGTGATCTGGACGGTTGTTCCGGTCATTATCCTTCTGGTGATCGCGCTCTTCTCGTTCCGCCTGCTGTTCGCCTACGAGAACATGCCGGAACCGGACGTGCGCGTTAAGGTGACCGGCAACCAGTGGAACTGGGCTTACGAATATCCGGATCACAAGGTGTCCGAGTACATCTCGAACATGCTTCCGGAAGACAAGACCACCAAGCAACTCTACCGTCTGGCCGCTGACGAGCCGATGGTGGTTCCGGTGGGCGCTACCGTCGAACTGCTGGTGACCGCCTCCGACGTGATCCACGCGATTGCCGTTCCGGCCTTCGGCGTGAAGATTGACGCCGTACCGGGCCGTACGAACCACACCTGGTTCAAGGCCGAGAAGGTTGGCACCTACTATGGCCAGTGCTCGGAACTGTGCGGCGTGGACCACGCCTTCATGCCGATCCAGGTCAATGTTGTAACCCAAGCCGAGTTTGAAGCCTGGGTCGCCTCAAAGGGTGGTTCGATGCCGGGTACCGAAGAGGCGGCTGCTGCCGCTGCTCCGGCCGCTGCCGAAACCGCTGAAGCTGCTGCTGCCGAGGCTCCGGCCTCGACGGAAGCCCCGACCCAAGCTGCCGAGGGCGCTGCTGCGCCGGCGGCCCAATAAGAATTGCGAGAGCACACAAATGGCTAGCGCTAGCGCAACTGACAATCACGTGCCGGGGTTCTTCACCCGCTGGTTCTTCTCGACGAACCACAAAGACATCGGCGTCCTGTATCTTATCTTCGCTATCTTCACCGGTCTGGTGGGTGGCGCCCTTTCGGGTCTCATCCGTTGGGAACTGGCCGAGCCGGGTATCCAGCTCTTCCGTGAAGGCGGCATTGTCCAGCAACTGGGCATCGTCGAAGCGTCCAAACACGGCTTTAACGTCACGGTCACGGCCCACGCCCTGATCATGGTGTTCTTCGTGGTCATGCCGGCCACCATGGGTGGCTTTGCCAACTACTTCACGCCGATCATGATCGGTGCGCCGGATATGGCCTTCCCGCGTCTGAACAACATCTCGTTCTGGATGCTGGTTGCCGCCTTTATCCTGCTGTGCATGTCGCTGTTCGTGGACGGTGGTCCGGGACGCGGCTTCGGCGGTGGCTGGACGGCCTATCCGCCGCTATCGACCATGGGCCACACCGGTCCGTCGTTCGATCTGGCGATCTTCTCGCTGCACATTGCCGGTATCTCGTCGATCCTCGGTTCGATCAACTTCATCACCACCATCTTCAACATGCGCGCGCCGGGCATGACCTTGCACCGTATGCCGCTGTTTGCGTGGGGCGTGCTGATCACGGCATTCCTGCTGCTGCTGTCGCTGCCGGTTCTGGCAGGTGCCATCACCATGCTGCTGACCGACCGTAACTTCGGCACCTCGTTCTTCGATCCGGCCGGCGGCGGTGATCCGGTCATGTACCAGCACCTGTTCTGGTTCTTCGGTCACCCTGAAGTGTACATCATGATCCTGCCGGGCTTCGGCATGATCTCGCACATCGTGTCGACCTTCTCGAAGAAGCCGATCTTCGGCTACCTTGCCATGGCCTACGCCATGGTCGCCATCGGCTTCATCGGCTTCATCGTGTGGGCTCACCACATGTACACCGTGGGCATGACCATCGAGCTGCGCGCCTATTTCGTGGCCGCAACCATGATCATTGCCGTGCCGACCGGCGTTAAGATCTTCTCGTGGATCGCCACCATGTGGGGCGGCTCGCTGACCTTCAAGACCCCGATGCTGTGGGCTATCGGCTTCATCTTCCTGTTCACCGTAGGTGGTGTGACGGGCGTGGTGCTGTCGAACGCCGGTATCGACTACTCGCTGCACGACACCTACTACGTCGTCGCCCACTTCCACTATGTGCTGTCGCTGGGAGCGGTGTTCGCGCTGTTCGCCGGCTTCTATTACTGGTTCCCGAA
>JAEZHG010000218.1 GCA_023436945.1 Pseudomonadota bacterium
GTCGCTGATCGCCTTTTCAACGCGCGCCACAACTTCCGACTGGTTTTGGCCTTCCGGAATCTGGAAGCGGATCAGGGCAGCCGACTCGCTGTCGATACCCTGAACCTGAACGTCGCCAAGGCCGAGTTCGCCCATGGCACCACGGACCTTGTCGAGTTCCAGAACCTGACCAGCAGGCTTGGCAACTTCCATCGAAGCACCGCCACGGAAGTCGATGCCGAGGTTAAGACCCGGATAGAAACAGCCGATGAGCGAGGCCACGCACAGAAGCGCAGCCAAACCGCCCATGAGTTTTGCGTGCCGCACGAATCTGAAGTTCGTTTTTTGCGGCATCAGTTTGATGAGGGGCCAGAATTTCATAGCCATTACTCCGCAATCGGCAGCTTCTTGGGCTTGGCCACCTTGAGCCAATAACCAAGAAGGACCTGGGCGACCATCACCGACGAGAACATCGAGGTGAACACGCCGATGGTCAGGGTCCAGGCGAAGCCGCGAACCGGACCGGCACCGAACATGAACATGATCAGGGCGGCCACGAGGGTGGTCAGGTTGGCGTCAACGATGGTGCCCATGGCGCGGTTGAAACCGGCATCCATGGTGGCGACGACCGAACGACCCAGACGGGCTTCGTCACGCATACGCTCATAGATCAGAACGTTGGCGTCCACGGCCACGGCGAAGGTCAGCACCAGACCCGCGATACCCGGCAGGGTCAGGGTTGCGCCCACCAGCGACATGGCAGCGATGATCAGGATACCGTTCAGGATCAGGCCCAGAACCGAGATACCGCCGAACAGGATGCCGTAGAAAAGGATCATGATCACGATGATCAGGACAAAGCCGATGATCGTCGAGATCGCACCGGCCTTAACGGCGTCGGCACCCAGTTCTGCAGTCACCACGCGACGCTCTTCAACAGTCAGCGGAGCCGGCAGCGCACCGCCGTTCAGCAGGTTGACGAGTTCCGAAGCCGATTGGATCGAGAACTGACCCGTAATCTGGCCCGAGCCACCGGTGATGGCACCCTGAATGGTCGGGGCCGAGATGACCTTGCCGTCAAGGATGATGGCGAACGGCTTGCCGATGTTCTCGGCAGTTGCCTGACCAAAGCGACGTGCGCCCTGACCGTCGAACTGGAAGTCGATAGCCGGACGGCCCGACTGGTCCGAACCGACGCCAGCGCGGGTCAGGTTTTCACCCGAAACCAGCACGCGACGCTTTACCAGATACGGCGTGTTCAGATCGTCATAGAGCAGTTCTGCATCCGGCGGCACACGGCCAGCCAGTGCGTCTTGCAGACCCGACGGCGACACATCAACCATCTGGAAGGTCAGCTGCGCGGTCTGGCCAACCAGACGTTCCAGCTCTGCCGGATCGCTCTGGCCCGGAGCCTGAACCACGATACGGTCAGCGCCCTGACGGGTGATCGAGATTTCCTTGGTGCCCGAGCCGTCCAGACGACGACGAACCACTTCGATCGACTGATCGACGGCGGTCGCGCCCATATTGGCCAGTGCCGTGCTGGTGAAGCCGTAGCGGATGCGGTTACCGCTCAGGCGGGTCACTTCACGATCAGGAACGCCACCAGCGCCAATGCCGGTGTTGGCCAGAGTGCGAAGCGCGGTCAACGCAGCATCGAACTGGGCACCATCGCCGACAGTGACAACTACAGCGCCTTGTTCACGCTGCATGCTGGCGATGTTGATGCGCTGTTCGCCAAGGCTCACACGCACATCTTCCATCAGGTTGGTGACGCGCTTTTCGCGCATCGCAGGCACGTCTACTTCCAACAGGAGGTAGGAGCCCCCCTGAAGGTCAAGACCAAGGTTCACACCGTTCTTGGGCAGCCAGCCCGGAAGTGATGCGCGCTGCTCCGGCGACAGCATGCTGGGGAATGCCAGCAGCAGGCCAAAGACGAGCGACAACACGACCAGAACGACTTTCCAGCGCGAAAGCTGAATCATCAGGGGGTTCTCCGGACGGCTACGAGAGCCGGTTAATGGCTATCAGCCCTTGTCGTTTGCGGCGATTGCAGTGCGGTTACGCACTTCGGCGATCATGGAGCGGACCACGCGGACCGAAACGCCTTGCGAGATCTCGACCATCGCTTCGGTTTCTTCAACGCGGGTCACTTTGCCGACCATGCCGTTCGACAGCACGACTTCGTCGCCGCGCTTCAGGGCTTTGACCATTTCCTGATGTTGCTTCATCCGCTTTTGCTGCGGACGGATCATCAGGAAGTAGAAGAGGACGAAGATCAGAAGGATCGGCGCGATGTTGACGATCATCGCCATCAGGCCAGCATCTTGGGTGGCGTTCATGGAAACTCCCCGAACAGGGCCTCACCCGCGCACGGGGAGCCCATTAGAAAACAAGGGCCGAAAACTAGGGTGCGCCGTGTTGTTTTGCAACGAGACGCAATGAAAGAGGGCGGATCATTTTCATGAATCCGCCCCCAAAAACGCAAAGATGTGTCGCTTTACCGCGGAAGCAGCGTCAGCGGATCAAGCGCGACAGGATCATCACCGCGCATCTGGCGCACTTCGTAGTGGATCGAAGGGCGGCCATCGCCAGCCGTCAAACCGACCGTTCCGATGCCTTGACCGGCACGAACCTGTGCACCATCGCGCACAGTGGCCGAGCCAAGATGGCTGTAAACCGTGCGCCAACCATCGCGGTGGACAATCAGAACCGTCAGTCCCTGCCCCACGATATCATCACCAACATACGCCACCGTGCCATCTGCCGAAGCCTTAACCTCGGCACCGGCCGCAGCACCGATATTGATGCCGTTGTTACGCTCGCCCATGCCCATCGGGCCAAAGCGACGCAAGATTTCACCGCGAACCGGCCATTGCAGAGCCAGAGCCTGACCCACAGCCTGAGCCGTAGCCGAAGGCTGGGCCGCTGGAGCGGGGCTGACACGGGTCGGAGCGGCTGGTGCTGAAGTGGCGGCGGGCTGACGCGCGGGCGGAAGCGGCGCGTTGCCGCTGGGCGGAGCAACCGGAGTGGCCCCTGCAGCAGCCGGAGCCACGCCCGATGGTGCAGGCCCGGTGGCATAGGGATCAACCCCGCGATCAACCGCCGTGCTTGGCAACACAATACGCTGGCCCGCCGTAATCGAACCACGCGGGCCAAGATTGTTCAGGTCAATGAGGGTCTGGACCGGAGTGCCAAAACGACGGCCAACGCCCGAAATCGTGTCGCCCTGCTGAATAACATAGGCCGCGCCCGCCACGACCGGAACGCCAGCATTCGGGTTCTGCGGTGTGACAACCACGGGGCTGGAGGTCGACGGGTATGCCGGACCACCCGCAGGCGGAAGACCGCCGCCCTCGATCGAGCCCGCCGGAGCCGTCGGGCCTTGATAGACCGGAGGCTGCTCTACTGGCGGCTGGTAGGGCTGCTGGACGGGTTGCTGCGTCGGCAGCTGGCCACCCTGCTGTACGGGCGGCTGGTAATAGGGATTGCGCGAGGCCTGCTGCTGTGCGGCCTGTTGCTGGGACTGCGGCGTGCCGTAGCCAGATTGGCCCGGGGCCGTGACGCGGGTGGAGTAGCGCGGCTCGGTCGGATAGGTCGAACAGGCCGCGATCGTAAGCGCGCTCCCTGCCAACAATCCTGCTTTCAGCCAGTGTTGGACGCTACCCATGCCAGTCTCCGTAAACTTTCTGCGCTTGTTAGTCCGGCGAACCGGAATCACCCGCAAACCCAAGCGGCTAACTTGTGCGAAAGTGGGGCAGAAAGGTTAAAGGGGCATTTACCCTTCTTTGGCCAAGCCCTCTACGAGCGGCACAAAACGCACTTCACACAGACTTTCGCGTGTGAAACTGCCATCAGGCTGTCCGGTATAGCGGTTCAGCATCTGGACAGAGGTGCGGCCCACAGGTGCGACCAGAATTCCACCGGGTTTCAACTGCTTGAGCAGTTCGGTTGGCTCATGCGGTGAAGCTGCTGTCACCATGATACGGTCAAACGGAGCCTGTTCGATCCAGCCCGCACCGCCATCACCATGGCGCGTGAACACGTTCTCGATGCCCATCAGCTTCAGGCGATTTTCCGCCTCGGTCAGCAAACTTTTGTATCGCTCGACCGAATAGACAAAGCGGGCCATGCGGCTGAGGACGGCGCACTGATAGCCACTCCCCGTCCCGATCTCGAGCACGCGGTGACGCGGCCCGACCTGAAGCGCCTGTGTCATCAGCCCGACAATGAAGGGCTGGCTGATGGTCTGGGCGCAGTCGATAGGAAGCGCTTGGTCTTCCCATGCCTGATCGATGAACTTCTCGTGGACGAACAGAGAGCGGTCCACGGACTCAATGGCCTGAAGGACGCGCGCATCGGTCACCCCCTGTCGTCGTAACGACAGAAGCAGGCGTCCGGCACGATCATCCCCGAGGCTCATTGGTCAGTTGCTCGCTGGTGTTATTGGCCCTTGGGCGGAGCGCCGCCCAGAACCTTCTTGAGGTCGTTGATCATCGGCATGTGCGTCAGATCGATATGCAGGGGCGTAACCGAAATACGGCCTTCTTCCATAGCGCGCAGGTCGGTGCCGGCGGGATGCTCGTGCGGCGTGCCGCGGAAGGCCATCCAGTAGTAAGGGCGGCCACGAAGGTCGTCACGGCGAATGGCGTGCAGTTCGCCGATGTCGCGGAAGCCCTGACGCGTCACTTCCACTTCCTTCACCAGCTCGATCGGCAGGCGCGGGAAGTTGACGTTCATCACCACGCCATCTGGCCATTTCTGGTCAAGCAGCTTTTGGATAATGCCCGGACCAAAGGCCTCTGCGGTTTCCCAATGGGCAATCGCCTCGTCGTGGAAACGCTCCAGCGACTGCGACAGGGCAATCGAGCGGATGCCGAAAGCCATGCCCTGCAGCGCACCCGCGACGGTACCCGAATAGGACACGTCCTCGCCGACGTTGTGGCCGCGATTGACGCCCGAAAGCACCAGATCCGGCTTTTCAGGCATCAGTTCGTTGACCGCCAGAATGACGCAGTCGGTCGGCGTACCCGTGACCGAGAACCGCTTGTCACCCAGCTTATTAACGCGCAGCGGCTCGGTCAGGGTCAGGCCACGGCCCTTGCCAGACTGTTCAACAGCCGGAGCCACTACCCAGACATCGTCCGACAGGGTGCGGGCGATGTTTTCGAGGCAGGTCAGGCCCTCGGCGTCGATACCGTCGTCGTTGGTCAGAAGAATACGCATGGTCACTCTTTAAGCAGCAGCGATGACGGTCAGACCGCCCATATAGGGTTGCAGAACGGTCGGAACAGCAATGCTGCCGTCTTCGCGCTGATAGTTCTCCATCACGGCCACGAGGGTGCGGCCAACCGCCAGACCCGAACCGTTCAGAGTGTGCAGGAACTCGGTCTTCTTCTCGCCAGCGCGCTTGAAGCGTGCATCCATACGGCGAGCCTGGAAGTCGCCGCAGTTCGAGCAGGAGCTGATCTCGCGATAGGTGTTCTGCGACGGCAGCCACACTTCGAGGTCATAGGTCTTGCGGGCCGAGAAGCCCATGTCGCCCTTGCACAGCAGCACCTTGCGGTACGGCAGTTCCAGCGCCTGAAGCACGCCTTCGGCACAACCTGTCATGCGCTCGTGCTCGGCTTCCGAGTCTTCCGGCTTACAGATCGAGACAAGCTCGACCTTCTGGAACTGGTGCTGGCGGATCAGGCCGCGCGTGTCACGGCCTGCCGAACCGGCCTCTGCTCGGAAGCAATAGGTCAGCGCGGTCATACGGATCGGCTGGGCGACCTCCTCGTCGGTCAGAACCTGCTCGCGCACGAGGTTGGTCAGCGACACTTCTGCGGTCGGGATCAGCCAGCGGTTGCCTTCGATCTGTTCAACGTCAGCCGCCGGATCACCATCGGCAGCGCGGAACAGGTCTTCCTTGAACTTCGGAAGCTGGCCGGTGCCGAACATGGTGTGGTCACGCACCAGCAGCGGCGGGTTCACCTCGGTGTAGACGTTCTGGGTGGTCTGCATGTCCAGCATGAACTGGCCCAGCGCACGTTCCATGCGGGCCAGTTGGCCCTTGATCACGGCAAAGCGCGAGCCCGACATTTTAGCCGCGCCCTCAAAGTCCAGCATCTTGAGCGCTTCACCCAGATCGGAGTGATCCTTAGCCGGACCTTCGGTACGCGGAGTGCCCCATTTGAACACTTCGACGTTGTCGTTTTCGTCCGCGCCGTCCGGCACGTTGTCGGCAGCAAGGTTCTTGAGGCCAGCCAGCAGGTCGCGCAGTTCCGCGCCCTTGGCAGCCTCGACCTCGCCAGCGGTGGCGATTTCGTTCTTGAGGGTCTCGACCTCGGCTTTCAGGCGATCAGCCTCGGCCATGTCTTTCTTGCCCATGGCCGCGCCGATGGCTTTCGAAGCCGCGTTGCGCTTGGCCAGGGCTTCCTGACCTGCCGTTTGGGCGGCGCGCAGTTCTACGTCCAGCGCCAGCAGGGTTTCGACCACCGATGCCGCATCATCGACACCGCGCGACGACCAACCGGCCACATAGGCTTCGGGATTTTCGCGGATGGCTTTGATGTCATGCATGGTCTTGGCCTGAAGTTAGGGCAAAGTAAGAGGAGCGCTTGCTCTACCGTTCCCTGCCCTATCAGGCAAACCCCTGAGGACTTTAATCCAGCGTAATATTTACGGCTATGCGCGTGTTGCCCGCACCTTCACCGCCACATCGACGCTCTTGGAGACCCAGTTGCCCGCTGCATCGGACACCATGCCCATATCAAAGGCCGTGCGATCCAGTTGAACCTTGCCCTCGACACTCGCCACGCCTGAGGCTTCGTCAAAGGTGAAGGGCAGAACCACCGGAACCGTCATAGTTTTGATTCGCAGCTTGCCGCTGGCCTCATAGCGATTGCCACCGAGAGACTTGAAGCTGTCGGCCTCGAAACGGGCCGTGGCATAGGTTGACGGGTTGAACCATTCTTCGCCGCTCATAGAGCCATCCTTGGTGGCGTCGCCCGTCTTGGCCGAGGCCGTATTTATGGTGACCACCGCCTTGGAGCCTTCCAGATCGGCCGGATCGAACCAGACATTGGCCGTCCACTCGCCAAAGCTGCCGGTGAAGGGCGCGCCCGAATGGGTTGCGCTGAACTGGATGGAGGACTGATTGTTGTCGATAACCCATGCCTGAGCCGTGCCGGGGACGATGTCGGCATCAGCCGTAGCCGTGGCCGCGGCTTGGGTATTCTGGGCCATGTCTTTGGGAGCCGGACGCGCAGCGATAGCGCCCGCGACACCAATGACCGCAATCAGGGCAATACCTGCAAAGCGCTCGGCCAGCTTGGTCGAGCGGCTCGGCTCGATGGCCTGCGCCACATGGGCGTGAGGCAGAACCGGAACCATGTGGCTGAGCACACCGTCGCGGTTGATGAACTGGTGCTTCAGGGCCGCGCCGACGTGCAGGGCCACCAGAATGACTGCACCCCATGCCATAAGGCTGTGTGCGCCCATGGCGGCAAAGGCGATGTTACGGCGAGCCACCTCGGCTGCGCCCTCGATAAAGGGCAGATGCGGAATGCCGAACAGGCCAAACCAGCTTGTCGCGACCGCAAGCGGGCTGTCTGTCGTAACCGCCCACCCCGTCGACACATAGATCCAGCCCGACAGCGGCATCAACACCATCAGAGCATAGAAGGCCACGTGCGTTGCCCGCGCCGCGAACTGCTCCCAACCCTTCATCTCGGCAGGCAAGGCCGGAACCGGATGGGTCAGACGCCAGAACACGCGCACCACCGTCAGACCAAGGATCAGGAACCCGATCGACTTGTGAATCTGGAACACCCGAT
>JAEZHG010000120.1 GCA_023436945.1 Pseudomonadota bacterium
ACGAAGACGTGCTGCGCTGGCTGACCATCCGCGTCGAAGAGCTCGACCTGGAACTGTCGCCGCTTCTGGCTCGCCGCGAGCGCGAACGCGACCGCAGCAGCAACCGTAGCGAAGACGCTGCGGCTTCGGAATAAGGAACGGATTGATGACCGATACCACTGCTCCGATCCCGGGCGCTCCGGCTGGCTCCGGCCCGGCCCGTCGTCCGTTCTACCGTCGCCGTAAGGTTTGCCCGTTCTCGGGTGCCAACGCGCCGAAGATCGACTACAAAGACGTGAAGCTGCTGCAGCGTTACGTTTCCGAACGCGGCAAGATCGTGCCTTCGCGCATCACCGCCGTTTCCGCCAAGAAGCAACGCGAACTGGCCAAGGCCATCAAGCGCGCTCGCTACCTGGCCCTGCTGCCGTACGTGGTGAAGTAAGATGAAGGTTGTTCTGCTGGAACGCGTCGACAACCTCGGCGCCATCGGCGACGTCGTCACTGTTAAGGACGGCTTCGCTCGTAACTTCCTGCTGCCGCGCGACAAAGCTCGCCGTGCAACTGAAGCCAACCTGAAGGCCTTCGAAATCGAGCGTGCTGCTATTGAAGCCCGCAACGACAAGAACAAGGCTGACGCTCAGGTCATCGCTGACAAGATCGACGGCGAAACCTACGTCATGATCCGTCAAGCTGGCGAAACCGGCCAACTGTACGGTTCGGTTGCTGGCCGCGACGTCGCTGAAGCCGTTAAGGCTGAAGGCGGCAACGTGACCCGTTCGCAGGTTGTCCTGAACACCGCGATCAAGACCCTGGGCGTTCACGAAGTGCTGATCCGTCTGCACGCTGAAGTCTCGGCTACGGTCAAGATCAACATTGCTCGTTCGGCTGAAGAAGCTGAACGCCAAGCCAAGGGCGAAGACGTCATTCGCTCGCAGTTCGACGACGAGCGCGCAGCGGCTGAAGAAGCTGCTCAAGAGCTCATCGAAGGCGGCGCTGGCCAGCAAGAAGGTTTCGGCGAAGAAGCCTAAGCTTCCTCTACGAACCTCAAAGGATAAGGGCATCCGCTTCGGCGGGTGCCCTTTTTCTTTGGGTCTAAAATTTAGCTTTTCTAAACCTTGTTTCAAATAATCTAGATATCCGAAGTCTGTTTCGGCAGCGCAATATCATCCGGCTCAGTGAACTGGCCGCAGGGGACTTCCCCTGCGCACCCAGTGTGTCCCTGCTCCGGTCGATAACACTCCCTCAGCGTTGTCCCGGAGCGGGCGGCACAAAACCGAAGGGGGAACAGATGATCAAAATCACCCGAACGCAAAAGCGTCCCGCACGCCTGTGTTGTCGCGCCTGAAGTCTCTGAAGCTGTTTGAGAATTATCGGTCCTCAAATCCTTGAACGGACCTGTTTCGATACTTTTTGATGAAAGACTGAACGTGAAGATCCGCCCATTCACTACCCGCGCCGCCCTTTTTGCCGCTGCATCCGGCTCTGTACTGATGCTGGCTGGCGCAGCACAGGCCCAGAGCGCCGATCAGGCCACCAGCGTGGACGACATCGTCGTCACCGGCACCCGTGTGGCCAACCGTTCGCGCCTCGATACCGTGGCTCCGGTTGATGTGGTCAATGCCGAGACCTTGGAGAGCCGTGGCTCGACTGAACTGGCGACCCAGCTGGCCGCCACCGTTCCGGCACTGAACTTCCCTCGCCCGTCGGCCACCGACGGCACGGACTCCATCCGTCCCGCCACCCTGCGTGGCCAAGGTCCAGACCAGACGCTGGTTCTGGTCAACGGCGTGCGCCGCCACCAGACGGCCCTTGTGAACCTGAACGGCTCGGTCGGCCGTGGCTCCTCGGCTGTGGACCTGAACGCCATCCCGTCCTCGGCGGTCGAGCGCATTGAGGTGCTGCGTGATGGTGCCGCCGCCCAGTATGGCTCTGACGCCATTGCCGGTGTGCTGAACCTGCGTCTGCGCGAGGCCCGCGAAGGCGGTGCCGCCACCCTCACCTACGGCCAGTACGTCACAGACTACACCGGCTTCTATGGCCGCGCCGACGACATCCGTGACGGCGACACCCTGACCGTTTCGGGCTGGCAAGGCTTTGCCCTTGGGGAAGAGGGCTTCCTGACCGCCTCAGTGGAATACCGCGACCGCGACCGCACCAACCGTTCGGACATCAACCCGACGCTGGGCCGCATTACCGGCGGTCAGGGCGATGCACAGGCCGAAGACCTGTCGGTCTACCTGAACGCCGGCCTGCCGCTGGCCGAAGGCTGGGAAGCCTATGGCTGGGCGGGCTACCAGAAGCGCGACGCCTCGGCGGCTGCCTTCTATCGCACCCCGACCGATGCCACCCAGAACCCTGACTATGGTTCGGGCCGCAAATATCCGGACGGCTATCTGCCCTTCATCCTGACCGAAACGACCGATTGGACCGCCGCAGGTGGTATCCGTGGCAACGTCGGTGAATGGGGCGTGGACATCAACCTCGGCTATGGCTCGAACAAGATCGAGTTCGGTGCCGAGAACACCATGAACCCGACCTACGGCCTGAACGGTCCGACCGAGTTCTATGCCGGTTCGCTGGAATACAGCCAGCTGGTGCTGGGTATCGACGCCAGCCGCGAATATGAACTGGGCTGGCATGGCCCGCTGAACGTCGCCTTCGGCGTCGAGGCCCGCCGCGAGAACTACAAGGTCGGCGCAGGCGAAGAAGCCTCCTATGCCCGCGGCTCGATCCTGACAGCGGGTGGCAACACCCTCACCTGGGGCTCGCGCGGCTTTACCGGCTTCACCCCGAGCAATGAGGTGGACGAAGACCGCAGCAACATCGGTGTCTATCTGGATCTCGAAGGCGAAGTGACCGAGGGCCTGACCCTGTCGGGCGCTGTCCGCTACGAGAACTATTCGGACTTCGGCGACAATGTCTCGGGCAAGATCGGTGCCCGCTACGACTTCAGCCCGAACTTCGCCCTGCGCGGCGGTGTCTCGACCGGCTTCCGCGCCCCGAGCCTGCAACAGCAGTACTACACCCAGACCTCGATCGTTTACATCAACAACATCCCTTACGAGACCGGCACCTATCCGTCGGTCAGCGAAGTGGGTCTGGCGCTGGGCGGCACCGATCTGGATGCCGAAAAGTCGATCAACTACTCGCTTGGCTTCGTCGCCCGTAACGGCCCGTTCGAGTTCACGGCTGACGCCTATCGCATCGATATCGATGACCGCATCATCCTGTCGGAAACCCTGACGGGCAGCGCGACGGCAGCCGTTGGCACCAACCAGCGCGCTATCTTCGACCTTCTGGCCCCCTATGGGGCATCGGCAGCGCGCTTCTTCATCAACGGCGTGGATACCGAAACCACCGGCCTTGATGTGGTCGCCCGCTATCGCGCCACGGTGGCTGACGGTAACCGTCTGGACTTCACGCTGGCCGGTAACGTCAACGACTTCAAGGTCACCAAGACGCCCGTCACCGAGAGCGGCATCCTGCCGACCCAGACCAGCCTGTTCGGTCGTCAGGCCGTCTATCGCTTCGAGGAAGGCACCCCGCCGTGGAAGGTCGTGTTCCAGAC
>JAEZHG010000328.1 GCA_023436945.1 Pseudomonadota bacterium
TGCCCGAGACCAAGGGCGTCTATCATTGCGAGCCTTTGCTGGCATCGGGCGATGTGATCGGCGTGCTCTATCTGGATGCGGCACTGGATGATGAACAGCGCTTCCGCGTCAGCATGCTGACCGAGAATATCTCTTCGGCCATCGTAAACCGCAGGCTTCAGAAAGACCTGAAGGAACAGACTGTCCGTGACCCGCTGACGGGCCTGTTCAACCGCCGCTACATGGTCGAGGCCTTGGGGGTAGAGGTCGCACGCGCCGTGCGCTCGAACGAGCCGCTGTGCGTTATCATGTGCGATGTGGACTACTTCAAACGCTTCAACGATGAATACGGACACGATGCCGGTGACGAGGTCCTGAAAGTTGTTGCCCGTATCCTGAGCGAGACTTTCCGGGACGGTGACATTGTCTGCCGGTACGGCGGCGAGGAGTTCACCATCATCGCCCCGCGCACGACCCAGACTGATTTGATCCGGCGCACCGAGGATGTTCGTCAGGCTATCGCCAAGGCGCAGCCGGAACTGCGAGACAAGAAGCTTGGCCCGATCACCATGTCGTTTGGCGTGGCCCAGTGGCAGCCCGAGATGGACCGCGAGGGTATGGACCTTGTGTCTGCGGCGGACAGCGCGCTGTATGAGGCCAAACATCAGGGACGTAACCGTATCGTCGGTCATGTCGCGGGGTAAAGAAAAGGGGCTGCCGGATCGGCAGCCCCTTTATCGTTTTAGATGACCGCTTGGGTGGACTGGATAAAGCCACCGCCCAGAACGCGCTCGTCATCGGCGGGGTCATAGAGGACGCAGGCCTGACCGGGGGCCACGCCTTCTTCGCCCTCGGAAAAGACGACCTTCACCACACCGTCTTCCAATGCCAGATGGGCCTTGGACGGTTGGCGGGTCGAACGGACGCGGGCCAGAACAGGGGCGTTCTCGGCAGCGGCCTCTTCGATGGTGGCTTGGTCGCCCAGCCAGTTAATTTCTTCCAGCGTCAGGCTGGCGGTCAGCAGGGCTTCGCGCGGGCCGACGATCACTTGGCGCAGTTCGGGGTTCAGCTTGGTCACGAACAGCGGCTCGCCCACAGCCACGTTCAGGCCGCGACGCTGGCCGATGGTGTAGTCGGTGATGCCCGAGTGCTTGCCCAGAACGCGACCGTCCATGTGAACGATCTCGCCTGCCTCGCGGCCTTGGGGGCGCAGGCGGTCGATCAGGGTGCGATAGTCCCCCGACGGCACGAAGCAGATGTCCTGGCTATCCGGCTTGTTGGCGATACGCAGGCCAAGCGATGCAGCCACACCACGCACCTGAGGCTTTTCCAGATCGGCCAGCGGGAAGCGCAGGTAGTCAAGCTGTTCCTGAGTGGTCGCAAACAGGAAGTAGGACTGGTCACGCGAGTGGTCGATGGCCTTGCGCATCTGGGCGCGGTTACCGGCGATAGCGCGACGGACATAGTGGCCCGTCGCCATGGCTTCGGCACCAAGGTCGCGGGCAACGTCCAGCAGGTCGCGGAACTTGACGGTCTGGTTGCAGCGGATGCACGGAACCGGCGTCTGACCCTTGAGGTAGGAGTCAGCGAATTGGTCGATCACCGCGTCTTTGAACTTGGATTCATAATCCAGCACATAGTGCGGGATGCCGATCATGTCGGCGGCCAGACGGGCGTCGTGAATGTCCTGACCCGCGCAGCAGGCACCCTTTTTCCTAAGGGCCGCGCCGTGATCGTAAAGCTGAAGGGTGACGCCCACCACATCATAGCCCGCCTTGTGCAGCAGGGCGGCGACGACGGTGGAATCCACACCGCCCGACATGGCCGCGACAACGCGCGCGCCCTGGGGCAGGCCGACGGCCTGTCGCACGCTCTCGATCGAGGCTTCCATGTCGACGGGCGACATTGGGGCGATATCGGGAATGGGGCAGGAGAGGTCGTCGATCATAGTCATGCCCGCCATTTAGGCGTTAAGCGGTGCGATTTCGAGGCCATAGCGGTCACATGAGACTAAAATTGAAGAAGGGCCGCTCCTTTACGGATGCGGCCCTGTCAATTCGACGCTGATTTATAGGCTCAGTCGCGGTAGCTCTGAATGCGCGTGGTGCGCAGACCTTGCATACCCCATTTGTCGATAGCCTTTTGCCAGGCCGCAAATTCTTCTGCGGTCAGGCGGTAACGTTTGAGGTCTTCCTCAACGCTGATCAGTCCACCGCGAACGGCGGCCACCACTTCGGCCTTGCGACGGATCACCCAGCGGTTCGTATCCGCCGGAGGAAGGTCACGAAGCGTAAGCGGCGTACCCGTCGGGCCGACCACATATTGTTCGCCATTACTATTTAGGCGTCGCTCTTGCAGCATGGGCTAATGCCTCTTTCACCACCATCACCACTACGCTCAACATACAGGCCTCCCGCTAAGGCCAATTTAAGCGATGTGGTGAAGGAATGGCTAATATCGAGCAATGTTCTGTAGCCAAGCTTGGATTACAGAAACCTCGAGTTTACTAATACTAACGGGGCCTTACCGGATCGGGCTTGGCTGTAATTAACGCTTAATGTTGATCAGCTCCGCGAGCATCTCGTCCGCGGTGGTGATGATCTTCGACGAAGCGGAGTAGGCGCGCTGGGTCGTGATCAGGCTGGTGAACTCGGCCGAGAGGTCCACGGTCGAGGCTTCCAGCTGCGATGCACCGATCAGGCCCGCCCCCCCCGTACCCGGTGCCTTCAGGTTGAAGGTGCCCGAGTTCTGGCTGACGCGATAAGCGTTGCCCGAGACTTCCGTCAGGTTGTCGGTGGACGGGAAGGTGGCAATGGCGACCTGTGCGATTTTGCGCATCACGCCATTGTCGAAGACGGCGGTCACAAAGCCCGTGTCGTCGATCTGGATCTCGGTCAGGTTGCCGAAGGCCGTGCCGTTGGTAAAGGTCGCCTGTACGAAGCTGGTGCTGTCGTACTGGGTCAGACCGCCCGCCGAGGCGTTCAGATCAAAGATGATGCTCTGTGCGCCGATGCCGTAGGCTGCGCTCCACTGGCCATCGACAACGTTGGGGTCGGTCACGCCCACCGGCATGGTGCCGTCCGAACCGGTCAGGACCAGTGTTGCGTTGTTCGGATCTGCAAACAGGGCATCTTCACCCAGAGCCTGCATGGCGGCAACATTCAGACGGCCATCCTGGGTGAAGACGACCTTACCCGACTTCAGCAGACCATTGGCAGAAGTGACCATGCCTTCAGGAGCGTGGATTTCGGCATCCCACTCGTTGGCATTGGCCGACTTCAGGAACGAAACGGTGATGTTGCGCTGGCCGCCCTTGGTGTCGGACACCGGAATGGTGATCTGGAAGTCCGGTTTGATGCCGGTGTTGTTGTCCGGATTATAGGCGGCGAGCGCACCGGCGGTGTAAGCCGGCGTGCCGGCATAGGGTTCGGTGCTGGACTTCAGGTTGGCGTTCAGGCCCACGCGGGTGGTCGGCTCCGATGCACCGCCGACCGAACCGACGTTGATGGTGTTCAGACGGCTCATGTCCGACGGGTCGAGATTGACGTTGCCGTCTTCATCGACCGGCCAGCCTTGCAGATAATAACCCGAGGTGTTCTGCAGATAGCCCAGCTCGTCGATCTTGAACGCGCCCGCGCGGGTGAACAGACGGGTGTCTGCCAGCGTCAGGTTCTCTGACTTTTCGGTCACGACGAAGAAGCCCTGACCTGCGATGGCAAGGTCGGTGGCCGAGGTGGTGCGTTGCAGCTGTCCGGGCTGGCTGATGAAGTGGCGAGTGTTCGCCTTCACGCCGCCTGCGGAATAGGACACACCCTGCGACTGGGTGTTTACGACGGTCGAGAATTCGGTGGCCACGCGCTTGTAGCCGACAGTGTTCACGTTCGCGATGTTCTGCGAAATCGAGGACAGGGCTGCTGCGTTGGAGGCCAGACCGGAGACCCCGGCCAACATGGCGCCGTTAATGCTCATGACTGGGTTTCCTTAGGACAGATACGAAAGAGGGTTGAGGGCGTTAGCGAGGGTGCCGAGCAGGGACGGATCGTCTTCTTCGGCATCGGCAGGCGGCGGTGTTGTGGTTGCTGCCCGCTCCTCAAGTGAAATCAGGTTCTCAAGCGGCAGGATCGACTTGCCGATGGTGACGTAGGCGGTGCCGTCGTACATCTCGACCGAGGTGACGCGGCCACGCACAAGGGTCTGACTCTGGATGGCCTTGTCGGCGGCATCCTTGGCCGTGACGCGCAGCGAATAGACGCCGCCGTCATCCAGCTGGCCACCGCCCGTGGTCTTGCCATCCCAGACAAAGTCGTGAACGCCGGTGGTCTTTTCAGGCGCATCGCCGCGCCAGACGACCTGACCCTTGGCGTTCAGGACTTCCAGCGAAACGGTCTTGGCGTTTTCGCCCAGTTCGTAAGACCAGTTGGCCGTGCCGTCTTCCAGGCGCACAGTCGACCAGATGGCCGTGGCCTCCTTGCCTATATAGGCGGCAGCGTTCGACAGGGCGCTGCCGTTCTGGGCCTCGACCAGACCTTTGAGCAGGTCGTTGGTCAGCAATTGCTGCTCCACGCCCGCCATCTGGGTCAGCTGTGCGGTGAACTCGTTGGAGTCCAGCGGGGACAGCGGGTCCTGGTTCTTCAACTGGGTGGTCAGAAGCGTCAGGAAGGTTTCGAAATTGTCGAACAGCTTGATCGAACCGGAGGAAATCCGGCTCTCGGCGTTCGATGTGGAGCTTACGGCATCAACCATCGGCTCAGACCTTCATGTCGACGCCGCGGGGCGTCAGGGTAACAGATTGCCAGACAGGGGCGCTGATCGGATCGGCGGCCTCTGCGATACGGTTTGCGCCCGCAAAGGCACGACGACCCGGACGATCGTCCGAGAAGAACTGGTTGAACCCACCGCGCGACTGGCTCTCGCGGTCGGTGAACTCCAGCGCATTGTCCGCGACGTTGAAGCCTGCCTCGGCCAGTTGGCGGCGCAGTTCTTCGGCGCGGGCGCGCATTTCATTGGCCGCTGCGGGGGTGTCGAACACCATGCGGGCCTGAAGCTGGCCGTCGCGGCCGACTTCCATGGTCACATCGACGGTGCCGAGCGTCTCGGGCGTCAGGACCATGTCAAAGCGGGCGACGCGCTGGCCCATCTTGGTGATGAAGTGGGCCGCCAGTTCCGCTGTGGTGCGCAGATTGGCCAGCGAAAGCTTGCTGTCCTGCGGATGCTCCAGAGCAACATCCACGCCTTCAGGGGCGCGGTCCGTCGAAAGCGGCTGCGTCTCGGTGGCGGCATCAGCGCCCAGATCGGCCATTACAGGGATGGCGGCTTCTGCGGCGACAACCGGCTTGGCGGCAGGGGCTGCGGTTTGCGCTACGCCTTGTGTCGGGGTTGGCTCGACGCTTTCAGCGTCTGCACGGACAGGCTCGGTATCAATGCGCGGGGCAGTGTTGTGGGCTTCGGCGAGACGACGCAGGGTTTGCAGCGGCTGGGGCTGCGGGGTGCCAGTCGCTTGAGCGGCAGCATTGGCCTGAAGGTGGGCGCGGATATTGGCCTGTTCCGGCAGGGACGCGCGGACGGCTTCACGAGCGGCTTGTTCGCGGACGGCCTGCGGAAGCTCGGGGATTTCCGCTTGCGGCTCGTTGGCATCCTCTGCGACCGGAGCAGCAGCCTTGGCGAGCAGAGCATCCAGAGCGCGAACCGAGGTGCGGGCCGCG
>JAEZHG010000059.1 GCA_023436945.1 Pseudomonadota bacterium
ACTGTGCCTCTGCCGTGGAGGGCAGGGCAATCAGGCTTGCAGCGGCAAGGGCTACGGCCGGAGCGAGGAGTGTGGTAAGAAACTTTTGCATGCGACGGGCATCCCGTTGAAGGCGTTCGCACAGTCCCATGCGAAACTTGTGCCGCTTTAAAAGTTCAGTAATTTCAACGTTTCGAAGATTTCGATGCTCGGCAATCCGGCAAAAACTGCCGGGGCGTTAACCAAGATTTCAGCCTCATGGCAGAGGTTGCAGGGCAAGCAGGAGTGAAGCTGATGAAGGTCAATGGTGTAGGTGGGCCAAGCGCAACGCCGACGTCGCGTCCGGCGGCTCGCTCCGGTGCAGGCTTTAGCTTGCCGGGCTCTTCATCTGCGTCTGGCGCGCACGCGGCCAGTTCTTCCAGCTCGGCATCGAGCGTGGCGGGCGTTTCCGCTCTTATGGCGCTGCAGGGGGTCGAAGATCCGACCGAGCGTCGCCGCCGTTCGATCCGCAGGGCTTCCAGCCTGCTGGACCGCCTGGACGAGTTGAAGCTGGCAATGCTCGGCGGTTCGGATGCCGCTTCGGTGCTGGAAAAACTGGCCAGAAATGTTGCAGAAGAACGTCCTGAAGACAGTGACGAGGGGCTGAAATCTGTTCTCGACCAGATTGATCTTCGGGCCGCTGTCGAACTGGCCAAGTTAGAGGCGCGCCGCTAGATCGCGACCTCGCAGCGGCTATCCTCACTTAAGGTCAAGCTTACAAAAAGGAATCTGCAAATCGCGTAACGCGGTGCGATTATTTGCGACTTATCCACTTCAAAGCGCCAGCTTTGCCATACCACGGAAACGCGAATAACTTGCGGACGGCTTAAACCTTGCATATACGCGGCTTTGCGCCACAGGGGGGCGCGATAAATACGAGCGTTGAGGCAATGAACGCACTAGCGTCTGTAGTCCAGCGGGAGCCGGTGACTTATCGGCCCTCGGATGATGAGCCGTTCATGAACGAGCGTCAGCTAGCCTATTTCAAGGCCAAGCTGCTGGCGTGGAAGGATGACATCCTTAACGAAGCTCGCGGAACCGTCAGCAACCTTAAAGCAGAGACCGAGAACCACCCCGATCTGGTGGATCGCGCCTCTTCGGAAGCCGACCGTGCGCTGGAACTTCGCACCCGTGACCGACAGCGCAAGCTGATCTCCAAGATCGACGAAGCGCTACGCCGTATCGAGGACGGTTCTTACGGTTACTGTGAAGAGACCGGAGAGCCGATCGGCCTTGGTCGACTGGAAGCCCGTCCGACCGCCACACTGTCGGTTGAGGCCCAGGAACGACACGAGCGACGTGAACGCGTTCACCGCGACGATTGAGTTTAGAAACGGCTGCTTCGTATCGGAGCAGCCGTTTTCTTTGCGTAGAGACAGGCATCCTTGGTCAAAATGGCTCCGATGCCTTGACTTCGCCTCAAGGCGGCGCGACCTACCCACCTCGTTTTGAGGTCAAAGGCTGTCATGTCCGTCAAGGTCCGTTTCGCCCCGTCGCCGACGGGTAAGCTGCACGTTGGTAACGTCCGCACCGCTCTGGTGAACTATCTGTTCGCCAAGGGGCAGGGCGGCAAATTCGTGCTGCGTATTGATGACACCGATCTGGTCCGCTCGACCAAGGAGTCGGAAGACAATATCGAGATCGACCTGAAGTGGCTCGGTATGGAATGGGACGAGCGCTACAACCAGTCCAAGCGTTTTGACCGCTATGAGGAAGCTGCCGAGAAGCTGAAGGCTTCGGGCCGCCTCTATCCTTGCTATGAAACCGCCGAAGAGCTGGACCTGCGCCGCAAGGTGCAACTGTCACGCGGCCTGCCGCCGATCTATGACCGTGCGGCTCTCAAGCTGACCGACGAGCAAAAGGCTGCCTACGAAGCCGAAGGCCGTACCCCGCACTGGCGTTTCAAGCTGGAAGGCAAGCGCGTCGCCTGGGAAGATCTGGCCCGTGGTCACGCCGAGGTGGACACAGCCTCGATGTCGGATCCGGTGCTGATCCGCGCCGACGGCCTGTTCCTCTACACCCTGCCGTCGGTGGTCGATGACATCGACATGGAAATCACCCACATCATCCGCGGTGAAGACCACGTCACCAATACCGGCGCGCAGATCGAAATCTTCGAAGCGCTGGGTGCCAAGATTCCGGGCTTTGCCCACATGCCGCTGCTGGTTGGTGCGGATGGTTCTGCGCTGTCGAAGCGTCTGGGCTCGCTGGCCATCATCGACATGCGCGCCGACGGCTATGAGCCGATTGCCATCACCAGCCACCTCGGCAAGATCGGCACTTCGGACAATCTGGAAATCGCCGGTTCCATGCAGGAACTGGGCGAAGGCTTCAGCTTCTCGAAGATGGGCCGCTCGCCGGCACGTTACGACGAGGCCGATCTGGGCCGTCTGAACGCACAGGCACTGCAGGTCATGTCCTATGAGACTGCCCAGCCGCGTCTGGCCGAGATGGGCGTCGATCTGGGCGAGGCCTTCTGGAATACTGTGCGTCCGAACCTCAACTTCTTCAAGGATGTGGTGGGTCTGGCCGCCATCATCAACGGCCCGATCACACCGGTGATTGAAGATGCAGCCTTCGCCGAGGCCGCTCTGAAGCTGCTGCCGGAAGAGATCACTGCTGACGTCTGGTCGGTTTGGACGGGTGCCGTGAAGGCCGAGACCGGTGCCAAGGGCAAGGGTCTGTTCATGCCGCTGCGTCTGGCTCTGACCGGTCAGCAGCACGGTCCGGACATGGGAGCTATCGTGCCGATGATCCCGCGCGAGAAGATCGTGGCCCGCCTGAAGGGCGAAATGGCCTGATCGCTGTAGAGCAGAAATAGAAAAGGCCGCTTCATTACGAAGCGGCCTTTTTTGTATTCGTCAGGCGTAACGCTTAGGCGTTGCAGACGGCCAGTTCTTCGGCCGAAAGCTCGGTGCCCTTATAGGCGAAGGCCGAGACCTTGCCGAAGCGGGCGACGACACGGCGGCAAGCGCGCGGTGCCGGTTGGGCAGTGCCGCCGGTAGCCGAGCACTCGGTGCCTTCGCAGCGCCAGGTCGCGCCATCAATGATGGTGCGGCCCGAAGGTGCCTTGGCAGCGTCAACGAGGGTCGCGCGGGTGGCCGGCGCGTCGGCGAAAGCAGGGGCGGCAACAAACAGGGCAGCCGCGATTGCGATGGCACGCATGGTAGATCTCCTGAACCAAAATCGGGGAGGACACGCAACAAGTGGGAGCACTTGTGCGTTTTTTTTGGCTACTGTCAACACAAGTGAACGCTGTTTTCTAAACAGTGTTCACTTTGTCGCACATTATCGGGGATCGTGGCGGACGTGGGGCGTTGATTCGGCTTTCAGCATAATTTCGATCGCTTCTTCGACAGAAGTCGCAACCTGATAGGCCTCAAGGAAGCTTTTCGGCGTCATGCCAGCCTTCACGGTGTCTTCGACCAGAGTAAAGAAGCTGTCCCAGAAGCCGTCGATGTTCAGGAAGATGACCGGCTTGGCGTGCAGGTCGAGGCGCTTCCACGACAGCAGTTCGACGACTTCTTCCAGCGTGCCGATGCCGCCCGGAGCGACAACGAAGACGTCCGATTCGTCGTACATCATCATCTTGCGTTCGTGCATCGAGGTGACGACCACAGTCTCGACTTCGTCAAACAGACGCTCGCGGCTGCGCAGGAAGCCCGGCATGATGCCGACGACGCGACCGCCGATCGCGTGGGCCGCACGCGCAGAAGCGCCCATCAGGCCAACGCCGCCGCCACCGTACACCAGTCGCCAACCCTCTTGAGCCG
>JAEZHG010000083.1 GCA_023436945.1 Pseudomonadota bacterium
GTCCGGCACGCCGAGCCCAAACAGGAAGCGGTCTAGGCTGATGGTGCGGCGGGCGTTGATACCTGCGATCAGGTTGTTGACGCTGGTATCGCCATAGCCGTCCTCGCGGCGCAGCTCGGACAGTTTCTCCTCGTCGCGGGCAAGGCGGAAGATGTCGGCAGGCTGTTTGATCCAGCCGCGTTCGTGGAAGGCGATCAGTTGCTTTTCACCAAGACCTTCAATGTCATAGGCGCGGCGGCTGACAAAATGCTTGAGGCGCTCGATGATCTGGGCATCACAAATCAGACCGCCCGTGCAGCGGCGTTTGACCTCGTCACCTTCGCGCACGGCCTCCGAGCCGCAGACAGGGCAGGTGGTCGGGAAGATGTAGGGCGCGGCATCGGCCGGGCGCTTGTCTTGGACCACATTGAGGATTTGCGGGATCACATCGCCCGCGCGTTGCAGGGTGACGGTGTCGCCGATGCGCACATCCAGACGCGCGATCTCGTCCTCGTTGTGCAGCGTGGCGTTACGCACCACCACGCCGCCAACCGTTACCGGATGCAGGCGGGCGACGGGCGTCAGGGAGCCTGTGCGACCCACTTGTATATCGATGCCCTCAAGGATGGTGGTCGCCTGCTGGGCTGGGAACTTGTGCGCAATGGCCCAGCGCGGGCTACGCGCGATGAAACCGAGGCGTTCCTGAAGGTCGAGGCGGTCTACCTTGTAGACGATGCCGTCGATGTCATAGGCCAGCGAGGCGCGGTCCTCGCCCAGTTTAGTATAGAGGTCGATCAGGCCTTGGGCGCTTTCAACACGCGCCGAGCGGTCGTTCACCTTGAAGCCCCACTCGCGGAACTTCTCCAGAGCGCCATACTGGGTCTCGGTGAAGGGCTCGGACACCTCGCCCCATGCATAGGCGAAGAAGGTGAGGGGGCGTTGTGCGGTGATCTTGGGGTTCTTCTGACGCAGCGATCCGGCGGCAAAGTTGCGCGGATTGGCGTAGGTCTTGCCTTTCAGCGAGGCGATATTGGCGTTGAAGGCTTCGAACTCGGCGGTCGGGGAATAGACCTCGCCACGGATTTCGATCACCTCCGGCCAGCCGCTGCCCGAAAGCTTTTGCGGAATGTCCTTGATGGTCAGAAGGTTGGCGGTGACATCCTCACCCGTCTTGCCATCGCCACGCGTCGCGCCACGCACCAGCACGCCATTCTCGTAGCGCAGCGAGGCCGATAGGCCGTCGATCTTCGGTTCGGCCACGAAAGCGATAGGGTCGCTGGCAGACAGGCCAAGGAAACGCTGAACGCGGGCTACGAAGTCGCGAACGTCACTGTCGTCAAAGGCATTGTCGAGCGACAGCATCGGCACGCCGTGGCGCACCTCTGCGAACTGTTCGGAGACAGGCGCACCGACCTTTTGCGACGGGGTGTCGGCACTGGTCAGGGACGGGAACTTGGCCTCGATCTCAAGCGCGCGGGCTTTCAGGGCGTCGTATTCGGCGTCGCTGACGGTCGGGGCGTCGTTGTTGTAATAGGCCGCATCGTGGGCCGACAGCTGCTCTGACAGCAGGCGAAGTTCCTCGCGCGCCTGATCCTCGCTCAGCGAAGCGACAGAAAGCGGTGCGGAAAACAGATCGGCCATGGGGAATCGTCAGGGGCTGAATGCGAAAACAGGCACTTTTCTAGCACCAGCACCGCAAATGAATAAAAGCTAATCTGGAAGAACGACGACGGGCCATCTAGGCTGCACGCAATTCAAGTTACGGAGCCTTTGATGCGCGCGCTTTCGACCAGCCTAGTAGTGGCAGCCCTGTTCGCAGTGGCCGCCTGCGAGACCACGCCGCCGGTTGCCCCGTCTGCGCCTGTGGTCGCAACGCCATCGGCAAACTATACGCAGCTCATGGATGACCTGCGCATCCTTTCGGCAGACGACATGCAGGGCCGCGATACGGGCCAAGAGGGCGGTGCCAAGGCCCGCCAGTATATTGTGGACAGACTGGAAGCCATGGGCATCGGTCCGTCGTCCATGGGCCGCCTGCAACCGTGGGAAGCGCAAGGCCGTTCGCCGGAAGGTCCCAAGACCTATAACGGCACCAACATCATTGGCCTGATCCCTGGCACCCGCGTCAGTAACAAATACATCGTCGTAACCGCCCACTATGACCACGTGGGTGTGCGTGACGGGCATGTCTATAACGGCGCGGACGACAATGCCTCGGGCGTGGCGACCATGCTGGAACTGGCCAAGCGCCTGAAGGAAACCCCGCCGGAGCACAGCGTCCTGATCGTGGCGCTGGACGGCGAAGAGCGCGGGCTGCTGGGCGCGAAGGAGTTTGTCGAAGCTCCGCCCGTGCCGCTGTCGTCGATTGCGATGAATCTGAACTTCGACATGACGGCCCGCGCAGATGCCGACAACTATCTGTGGGTTACGGGCACCTATCAGCATCCGTATTTCCGCACCCTGCTGGATCCAGTCGAGCCGGTCGGGTCGGTGCGCTTCAACTTCGGTAAGGATACGCCGAACGATACGGGTTCGGACAACTGGGTGTTCGCATCCGACCACGGTGCCTTCCATCGTGCGGGCGTGCCGTTCCTTTATTTCGGCGTGAACTATCATGATGACTATCACCGTCCGACCGACGACTTTGAACGCGTCAATCCGGTGATGTTCCAGTCGCTGACGGAACTGGCGATTGCGGGCTTCCACCGTCTCGACAAGGGTCTCAGCCGCTAAAGGGCCCAAGTGTAACGGCGTCTTTAAAGCGCCATGATTTGGGATGCGTCATTGCTCACCCGTTCATGAGGTGAGCAATGACCGCGACCCGGATGCTGGACCTGCAAAAGGTCCAGAAGATACGCAAAAATGCATTGTTGGCAGCGCTGCTTGGCGTTGTCGCCCTGACGACCATTACGGCCTCCCTTGGCAATCATGCGATCCATGAGGGCGTCGAGGCCTTCGGTCTGGCCATGATTGTGGTCTGCATCGTCGGGCGGGCGTGGTGCTCGCTCTATATCGGTGGCCGCAAAAAGGCCGAGATCGTGGATCGCGGCCCTTATTCCATCAGCCGCAATCCGCTCTATCTGTTCAGTTTCATGGGCGCGTTTGGCGTGGGCGCACAAACGGGCAGCGTGACGATCGGTGCGCTGTTCGTGGCTATTGCGATGGTGGTTTTCTACTTCACCGTCCGTCGCGAAGAGGCTTGGCTGTCAGAGGCCTTTGGCCAGACCTATGCTGACTATTGCGCCCGCACGCCGCGCTTCGGACCGGATTTCAGCAAGTGGCGCGATGCAGAGGCACTGGATGTTCGTCCGCGATTTTTCTTGATCACACTGCGCGATGGTCTAATCTTCCTGCTGGCGATCCCGCTGTTTGAAGCAGTCGAGGCCATGCAGAACAGTGGCCTGCTTTCGACCCTGTTGAGGTTGCCATGAGATGCCGCGCCCTAGTGTTGGGGGGTGTGGCCGTGATGGCGCTGTCCGCCTGCGATCAATTGCAAAAGCCCGAGCGTAAGACCGAGGCCGGAACACCCGCCGCCAAAAAGGATGACGCGCGTTTCCGCTATTCCCTCAGTGAGGATGCGGCGGGGGACTATGAACCGCTACAGCCCTTGCAGGTGGGCGAATGGCGACTGGATCAGATCTTCATCGCGGGGCCGCACAGTTTCGAAAACTGGATCAGTGTTGATGCGAGCCGGCCGACACAGGCACCACTCAAGATGGTGCTGAGTGGAAATAACGGTGAGCTGACGCTTGCCCCCGGACGTTTTGATATCAACGAACGCCACGTCAGATTTGAAGGCAAATCGCCTCTCACAGGCGATTATCGCTTTGACGGCCAGATTGATCTGGATGCTCTCGCGGAGGCGCGGCGCCAACTGGGATCGCAAGAGGCAGTCTTGAAGGGCAGGCTCGAAATCGGCGGCCGCAGCTTCAATAATCTGGAGTTCAAAATAAAAACGGGAGGCTGAAAAGCCTCCCGTTTCCATTTGGTCGAGGTCGCTTAGGCGACTTCGGCGCGGACGATCTTGCCCGGAGCGCGCGGCGGCTCGCCCTTCGGCAGGGCGTCGATCACGTCCATACCTTCGGTGACATTGCCCCAGACGGTGTACTGGCGGTCGAGGAAGCGAGCGTCGTCGAAGCAGATGAAGAACTGCGAATTGGCGGAATGCGGGAAGTTCGTACGCGCCATCGAGACGGTGCCGCGCACATGCGGCTCGGCATTGAACTCGGCCTTCAGGTCCGGCAGGTCGGAACCGCCAGTTCCCGTGCCCTGGGGGCAGCCGGTCTGGGCCATGAAGCCATCGATCACCCGGTGGAAGAC
>JAEZHG010000149.1 GCA_023436945.1 Pseudomonadota bacterium
AAGGATCGATCGTGTCACGCAGCCATTCGATACGCTGGCCTGCGCCCGTGACGGTGACGCCCGCGATCAGCTGGATCGGGCCGGTGTCTGCGTGGTTGCCCGGCAGGAACTTCGGATAGAGCAGCACCAGCGGGCCGGACGTGACCGGAATGGTCTGACGCACATTGACGATCTTGCGCTCGACGTCGGTGGCATCGACCTCATATCGGATGACGCCCGGATAGGAGGCCTGCGTTGGGGCGGGGATCGGCGGCAGGGCGCGCGGCAGGGCCAGCGGCGTGTTCTGCGGCGTCGGTGCTGCCGGAGCGGTCGGACCTTTCCAGATTGGGTCATTGTTGTGTGCCAGTGCAGCCGTTGCCGTTCCCGTCAGCAGAAGTGCGAGGGCGGCGGTCGTCAGGGGTTTTCTCATATCGGGTACTCTAGTCAGCAGACGGCTTAGCGACGGGCGCGGGTGCGGGTGTTGGTGGTCGCAGGGCGGCGGGCGGTCAGGATGTCGCCCAGACGGTCGGGCGTGCCCTCGATACGCTCCAGATGCGGGTAACGCAGGCCGTCACGGTAATCGAAGGTGACCGTCTTGAAGCGGTCGCCCTGTTTAAAGATGGCCGTGATATGTGCGCCGCCGTTCTGGGCCGCACGGATGGCATCGCGCAGGGTGTCTTCCGATGCGGCCTGATCGTTGACGGCAATCAGTTCCCAACCGGTCGTCAGGCCCTGCTGGAAGGCGAGACCGTTCCACACCACAGAGGTGATGCGGTTGGACTTGTTCATCTGGAAGCCCAGCGAATAGACGAAGTCCACACGGCCAAGCTCTTTGTTCAACTGGCTCATGTAGGCGTTCGGGCTGTCTTTCCAGACCAGACGGTAGCCGCCCTGTTCAAAGCCGTTGACGGGGGCGGGGGCGTCAGGACCGACAGCATCCACACGCTCGCGCAGGAAGCTGGCCCAGTCGTGGGCGACGACGCTGTTCAGGGCCGCAACCACATCTTCGAAGGTGTAGGGCTTGGCTTCCCAGTTACCGTCCTCGATGCCGAAGAAGGCCTTGGCGAAATCGTCGAGCGACTTGGCACCATTGGTCTTCTGGCGGATCAGGGTGTCGGCATCGAGCCAGACCAGCGAGCCTTCGCGGTAATAGTCTTCCGAGCGCTGGATGTTCGGCCACGGGGACGGGCGGCGCTGCTGGATGATCGGGTCGTTGGTGGTGTCCTGCATGGCGCGCCATGCGCGGGCAGGTGTGGTGGAATACTGGGCGGCGTTGTTGGCCATGACACCCAGCGCCTCTTCCTTGGTCATCAGACCCGCGCGGGCGGTCAGGACAAGGCCCCAATACTGCGTCTGGCCTTCATAGACCCACAGAAGCGAGTTCTGCAGCGGCTCGTTGAAGTTGTTGACCATCTGGTCCGCCGGACGGCGCCATTTGCCGTTCCAGCTATGGGTATATTCGTGGCCCAGCAGGTCGCGGTCGGCGATGGTGCCTGTCGGGTCGGTAAAATATTTGGTCTCGACGCTGTTCTCGCTGGAGCGCTGGTGCTCAAGGCCGATCCCGCCCAGCTTGTCGGAGACGGCGACGAGGAAGTCGTAGCGGTCAAAGTGGCGTGCGCCGAACAGCAGGTCGGCTTCGGTCACCAGATTGCGGTGAAGCGCCAGATGGTTGTCGTTCATGGTGACCATCTCTGCGGTGTCACCCACCACATTCATGAACACTGGCGAGCGGCCATTGGGCGACAGGTCGTAGCGGGCGAAATGCTTGCCCGCGAAGACTGGGCTGTCCTGCAGGTGTTCGAGATTGATCGGTTCAAGCTCGAGATAGCCGTCGATCGTGCCCTCGACCTTGAGTGCGCCGGAATAGGTCCAGCCTTGCGGCAGTTTCAGGCGCGGCATGAAGCCGATGTGGCTGCTGGCGTAACCTGCGGGATAAAGGATGGCCTTTTCCCACTGGTGGTTCAGCATCTCGGGCGTCATGACGATGCGGCCCTGCGCGCCGTCCAGCGGGGTGAGCCAGTTGAAGGAGACCTCTACGGTCTCGACGCCCTCCGGCACGGTAATCTGGTAGGACCACGGATCAAGCGTGTTACGCACCCATTCGATGCGCTGGCCATTGGCCGTGAACTGAAGGTTGGCAATCTGGGATACTGGGCCGACGGGGCCGTGGTTGCCGGGGATCCACTGCGGATAGTGAAGGACCATAGGGCCGGACTGCGTGACCGGAATGGACTGGCGCACGCTCATGATGCGACGGTCGATGTCGGTTGCATCAACCCACAGGGTGATCGGCTTGGGATAGAGTTCCTTCTGGGCTGTCGGAATGTCGATCAGGGCGACAGGCAGGGCAGGGGCCGCAGCGCCCGTTTGCGCCAGTGAAGGCGTGGCGACCAGAAGGGCCAGAGCAGAGGCGCAAACCGCAAGGGTGCGACGGGACATAGGCGTGTTCCCCCAAACAGGGCCGCAGGATGGCGGCAAAATGTCTTTGAGAGGCAAGCCGCCACAGGCGCGCTACGTCAAGGCGCAATATGCACCGTGCGGGGATCATCCACCACTGAATGACCCCGCAAGGCTTGGCGCTTAGGGATTAACCTTCAGCAGCTCGACCGTGAAATAGAGGGCCGAATTGGCAGGAATGTCGTTGCCCATACGGCGCGGGCCATAGGCCAGTTCCGGCGGGATCAGAAACTCGTAGGTTTCGCCTTCGCGCATCAGGGCCACGCCCTCGGTCCAGCCGCCGATGACGCGGTTGAGCGGGAAGCTGGTCGGCTCGTTGCGCGAATAGGAGCTGTCGAACTCGCTGCCGTTGATCAGCTTGCCGCGATAATGGACCATCACCGTGTCGGTCGCGACCGGCTGTGCGCCGTCTTTGTTGGCGCGGCCAACGAGGCGGTATTGTAGGCCCGAGGCGGTGGTTTTCCAGCCGCGTTGCTGGGCGTTCCACGCCATGTGGATGCGCTGGCCGGAATCCCAGTTCGACTGGGCGATCTGGTAGGTCTGAAGCGCGGCCTCATAGCGGGCCATGGCCTCGGCGTGGCTGTCAGTGGCGCTTTGCGCAGGATTTGCGAGGGCCGGACCTGCGACCGAAGCGGCGAGGGCGGCAGTGAGTAGCAGCGTTTTCATGGGCGCAAGCTATCACGGGGCGGCCATCTGAAAAGCAAAATAGCAGAGCCGTAAAAAGCCGCTCCGGCTGCGCTTCAAAAGCTTACGGACCCCTTTATTTTTTCAACAATCAGCGTATATGTCCTTCTTTCGCAGATTCCATGAATCCGTGCGCAAGCGCCGAGGCCCGGTTTGAAGCCCTCCAAACCGGTGCGAAGGCGTCGTCCCTTCCCAAGGGGACGGACTATTTCAGGCATCCTGTTCCGTTCGCGGTTCGAGGGTGGGTGCCGAAAAGACTTTATCGGTCACGGAACACCGCGCGGTGTGCCGTGGCTGCTGCATTGAAAGCTGGGCTCTCCACGGGGCCTGCGATTGGGAAAACAGAATGGCCAAGTCCACCGACGGTCTCGCCTTGGGCAAGATCGCAGCCGCGACCTCCTTCACCGGCAAGAAGCGCATTCGCTACAGCTTCGGGCGTATCCCGGAAGCCGTGCAAATGCCGAACCTGATCGAGGTTCAGCGCGCTTCCTATGAACAATTCCTGCAGCGCGAGAGCCGTCTGGGCCTGCGCCGCGACGAAGGCATCGAAGCTGTCTTCAAGTCGGTCTTCCCGATTAAAGACTTCAACGAACGCGCCGTTCTCGAATACGTCTCGTACGAGTTCGAAGAGCCGAAGTACGACGTTGAAGAGTGCATCCAGCGCGACATGACCTATGCCGCGCCGCTGAAGGTCAAGCTGCGCCTGATCGTCTTCGAAACCGAAGAAGAAACCGGCGCGCGCTCGGTCAAGGACATCAAGGAACAAGATGTCTACATGGGCGACATTCCGCTCATGACCGAGAAGGGCACCTTCATCGTCAACGGCACCGAGCGCGTTATCGTCTCGCAAATGCACCGTTCGCCGGGCGTGTTCTTCGACCACGACAAGGGCAAGACCCACTCTTCGGGCAAGCTGCTGTTCGCCGCTCGCGTGATCCCTTACCGCGGTTCGTGGCTCGACTTCGAATTCGATGCCAAGGACGTTGTTTACGTCCGTATCGACCGTCGTCGTAAGCTGCCGGCCACCACCTTCCTGTACTCGCTGGGTATGGACGGTGAGGAAATCCTCAAGACCTTCTACGAGACCGTCCCGTACGAGAAGCGCGGCGACAACTGGGTCACCCCGTACAAGCCGGAACGCTGGCGCGGTGTGAAGCCGGAATTCGACCTGATCGACGCCGACACCGGCGAAGTGGTCGCTCCAGCGGGCCAGAAGATCTCGGCTCGCGCTGCCAAGAAGCTGCAAGACGGTGGTCTGCAGTCGCTGTCGCTGGCTGCCGACGCTCTGCTGGGCAAATACCTGGCTAACGACGCCGTTAACTTCCAGACCGGCGAAATCTACGCCGAAGCTGGTGACGAACTCGATCAAGCCGCTATCGAGCTGCTGGAAGCCCAAGGCTTCTCGACCATCGAAGTTCTGGACATCGACCACGTCACGGTCGGTGCCTACATGCGCAACACCCTGCGTCTGGACAAGAACACCGGCCGTGAAGACGCTCTGTTCGACATCTACCGCGTCATGCGCCCGGGCGAGCCGCCGACGCCGGAAGCGGCCGAGGCGATGTTCCAGTCGCT
>JAEZHG010000199.1 GCA_023436945.1 Pseudomonadota bacterium
AGCCCCGGTTGCTGCTGAAACACCAAAGGTCGACGTCCCCGCTGCCGCCGTCGGGGCCGCTGACGCCGGTGCGACCGGGAACTATGTCTTCAAGCTGCCCGACGTGGGCGAAGGCACGGCCGAAGCGGAACTGGTCGGCTGGCACGTGGCTGTGGGCGATGTGGTCGAAGAAGACCAGATCGTTGCCGAGGTGATGACCGACAAGGCTACGGTGGAACTGACCTCGCCCGTCGCGGGCAAGGTGGTTCAACTGCACGGCGAGGCGGGCCAAGCCCTGCCGGTGGGCGGTCCGCTGGTCAGCTTTGATGTCGAGGGCGCGGGCAATGTGGCTGCGGCTCCGGCGCCGGCACCTGTTGCTGCGGCGGCTCCCACTCCGGCCAAGGCCGAGGCTCCGAAGGCCGCTCTGGCTCCCAAGCCTGCGGCCAAGATCGATGCCAAGCCCGTTCCGGCCCTGACGGGTCGCAAACCGGGCGAGCGTCCGCTGGCTTCGCCTGCGGTGCGCCAGCGTGCGCGTGATCTGGGTATCGATCTGGTCTTCGTGCCGGGTTCGGGGCCTGCGGGCCGTATCGAACATGCCGACCTTGATGGCTTTGTGGCACGCGGTGGGGCTGTGGCTCCGGTGGCGGGTGGAGCGGCCTCACCCTATGCCAAGGCCGAGGGCACGACCGAGGTCAAGATCATCGGCCTGCGCCGTAAGATCGCGGAAAAGATGGCCGAGAGCGTCCGTCGCATCCCCCACATCACCTATGTGGAAGAGATCGACATGACGGCTCTGGAAGAGCTGCGCGCCCACCTGAACGCCCAGAATAAGGGCACCGGTAAGCCGAAGCTCAACGTCCTGCCCTTCATCGCCCGCGCCATCATCGTGGCCCTGAAGGACCAGCCGAACATCAACGCCACCTATGACGACGAGGCGGGTATCCTGACCCAGCACGCCGCCGTGCATCTGGGCATTGCCGCCCAGACGCCGAACGGCCTGATGGTGCCGGTGGTCCGTCACGCCGAGGCGCGCGATGCCTATGACACCGCCCTTGAAATCGCCCGCGTTTCGGGTGCGGCCAAGGACGGTTCGGCCAAGCGCGAGGAACTGTCTGGTTCGACCATCACCATCACCTCGCTGGGTACGCTGGGCGGTGTGGTGCACACCCCGATCATCAACCATCCGGAAGTTGCCATCATCGGCCCGAACAAGATCGCCGAGCGTGTGGTGGTCAAGGACGGCCAGATGGTCGTGCGCAAGATGATGAACCTGTCCTCCAGCTTCGATCACCGCATCGTCGACGGCCACGACGCGGCGGTCTTCGTTCAGAAGATCAAGAACCTGCTGGAAAATCCGGCAACCCTCTGGATGTAATGCGATGAAGCGCGGCGCGGCTATAGTTCTAACAATGGCCGCGCTGTACGCGGCAGGGGAGGCGGCGGCGTGTACGATTGCGGATCCAGCCTTCGCGTTCTGGACGCCGCCAGCAGCCGTTGACGCTGAGGTGGTGCTCGTTCGAAGTGTGGAAGCTCGCGCGTGGGAACGAGGTAACGCCTATGAAGCCGAGTTCAAACCATTAGGCGACAGCCCGCGCCAAGACCTGGGGATCTATCGTTGGGCTACAGATAACGACTGTAGTCCATCGAGATCCGTTAGTGTGGGTGAGCGCGTATTGTTGCTGATCGAAGGTGATCTGGAGCAGGTCAACGCAATTCGTAATCGGGGGAGATCGCCTAGCTCTCCTCTTGAACCCTATCGAGATTTTCCTCTCGTTTTCTCACCACGAGAGCCAGCAGAAGTCTCTGATCTTCTTAAAATATATCAACCATTCAATACGCGTTGAACCATGACCCAGAACCTTAAAACCAAAGTCCTGATCATTGGCGCGGGCACGGGCGGCTATGTGGCCGGTATCCGTTGCGGGCAGCTGGGGCTGGAGACCGTGCTGGTGGATGCGTCCGCTGGGCTCGGTGGCACCTGCCTGAATGTGGGCTGTATCCCGTCCAAGGCCATCATCCATGCGGCGGGTAAGTATGAGACCGTGGCCAAGGCGGCATCGGATGCTGGCACGCTGGGCATTACGGCCTCGGCACCTGCCATCGACCTGAAAAAGACGGTCGAGTGGAAGGACGGCATCGTCAAGAAGCTGAACGGCGGGGTTTCGGCCCTGCTTAAGAAGGCCAAGGTCAAAGTCATCAAGGGCTGGGCCACCTTCTCGGATGCCAAAACCTGCATCGTGGCGACCGAGGATGGCGACATCCGCATCACCGCCGAGCATGTCATTCTGGCGACGGGTTCGGAACCTGTCGAACTGCCGTTCCTGCCGTTCGGCGGTGACGTGATTTCCTCGACCGAGGCCTTGAGCCTGCCGGAAGTGCCGAAGAAGCTGGTTGTCGTTGGCGGCGGCTACATCGGTCTGGAACTGGGTATCGCCTACCGCAAGCTGGGGGCCGAGGTCGCCATTGTGGAAATGGCCGAGCGCATCCTGCCGCTCTATGACAAGGCCCTGACCGATCCGGTCGCCAAATGGCTGGAGCGTCACGGCGTCGAGCTTTACCTCGGTGCGCGCGCCGGTGGCTTTGGTGACGGCAAGCTGAACGTCACGGACAAGGACGGCAATCCGCTGCAACTGGCCGCCGACAAGGTGCTGGTGACCGTGGGCCGCCGCGCCCGCACCAAGGGCTGGGGTCTCGAAAATATGGGCGTGGCCATGGACGGCCCGTTCGTGAAGATCGACGACCGCTGCGCCACGTCGATGAAGAATGTCTGGGCCATCGGCGATCTGACGGGCGAGCCGATGCTGGCGCACAAGGGGTCGGCACAGGGCGAGGTCGTGGCCGAGATCATCGCGGGCCATAACAAGCGTTTCGATCCGACCACCATCGCCGCTGTCTGCTTTACCGAGCCGGAAATCGTCTCGGCGGGTCTGGGTGTCTCGGACGTCGAAGGCCGCGACGATGTCATTCAGGCGGTCTTCCCGTTTGCTGCCATCGGCCGTGCGCTGGCTATCGAGGCAGGCGAGGACGGCGGCTTTGTGCGCGTGATCGCGTCTAAGTCCGATCATCGCCTGCTGGGTATTCAGGCCGTCGGCCAGCACGTCAGCGAACTGTCCAACAGCTTCGCCCAGATGCTCGAAATGGGCGCTGTTCTGGAAGACGTTGCCGGCACCATCCACGTCCACCCGACGCTCGGCGAAGCCTTCCATGAGGCTTCCTTGCGGGCTCTGGGCCACGCTATTCATATTTGAGCAGAGCTGGCCTAAGTCTCTCTAAGCTATAAAATTATATCTCAGAGATTTTGGGGATTGTATTAAGAGCGAAAGCGCAACGAAGCAGTTCGGCTTCTAAGAAGCGCTTTCGCTCGCCGCTGGCGTTTGGTAATTCTGTTTTAATTTTTGAAGTAATTTCGATCAACTCGTCGATCTGTTTTTCTGGATCTCCGGAGAATCCAGCAAATATTCTACGAGCTATCGGTTTAAGTTCGAGTTTGTTCTTTTTTATCTGACTTGATTGAATCGTAATTTCTAGCAGTAGAAACGATATTGAATGGATCAGTTTTTCTCGATTAGACTCAGGAAATTTACCTCCACTAGTTGGAAAAGAAAGATTCGTAATCCTGTCGCCAATGTGATCTTGATCGAGGGTTACTTCTTTCCATGAGTGCGCGAATATATTTCTTATCTTTCTGAGGTTTAAAAGGTCAGAATATTGATCTGTAGTAATTAATCCTAGGGCGTGACAGGCTTCAATTCGTGTAGAGAAATTTCCTAAAGGCGCGTTGAAGCCGCTTAGAATTTTTTCAGCCGATTTTCCTTCAATCAAAAAAACGCTGAGGAGTTCTCCAAGGCGTTCTTCTGCGAATGATGCCATGCAGAGAACTAAGCCTCGATCATCGAGTAGTCTGAGCGATTTTTGAAGGTCATTGTAGTTCTTAAATTCGTCGTGCTTCTGCGCTTCGACATTGTCCACTTCATCTCTCCCCCGTAGCCTTGTTAGGAGAGTATATATGGCGGATGTAAGCGCCCATAGAAAAAGCCGCCGGAGTTTCCCTCGGCGGCTTTTCTGTATTCGGGCTCTAGAGGGCCTTAGACGTTGTGTTCGACACCGTCGCGGGCGCGTTTCAGGTCCGGTGCCAGTGCCTCGTCCGTCAGCATGGCGATGGCTTCTTCGATCGTGACGATCGTTTGGGCTTGAGAGCCGAGGCGGCGGATGGCGACCTTGCCTTCTTCGGCTTCCTTGCGGCCGACGACGGCGATGACCGGCACCTTGTTCACCGAGTGCTCGCGAATCTTGTAGTTGATCTTCTCGTTGCGCAGGTCGATCTCGGTGCGCAGGCCAGCGGCCTTGAACTTGGCGAGAACTTCCTCGGCATAGCCGTCGGCGTCAGACGTGATGGTGGTCACCACGGCCTGCGTCGGGGCCAGCCACAGCGGGAAGGCACCGGCGTAGTTTTCGATCATGATGCCGATGAAGCGCTCGAACGAGCCGAGGATCGCGCGGTGCAGCATGACCGGACGGTGCTTCTGGCCGTCTTCGGCGATGTAGGTCGCATCCAGACGTTCCGGCAGGACGTAGTCCAGCTGGATCGTGCCGCAGGTCCATTCACGGCCGATGGCGTCCTTGACGATGAAGTCCAGCTTCGGTGCATAGAAGGCACCGTCGCCCTCGGTCACGACAGGCTCGGTACCAGCGGCGCGGGCAGCCTCGGCCATCTGGGCCTCGGCCTTGTCCCAGAATTCCTCGGTACCGGCGCGCAGTTCCGGACGGGTGCCGAGCGAGATGTATTTGGTTTCCATGCCGAGGTCGGCGTGGACCGAGCGGGCCAGCTTGATGAAGTTGGCGGTCTCTTCGACGATCTGGTCTTCACGGCAGAAGATGTGGGCGTCGTCTTGGGTAAAGCCGCGCACGCGCATCAGGCCGTGCAGCGAGCCCGACGGCTCATAGCGGTGGCAAGCGCCGAACTCGGCCATACGCAGCGGCAGTTCGCGATACGAACGCTGGCCTTGATCGAAGATCTGCACGTGGCCCGGGCAGTTCATCGGCTTCAGCGACAGGGTTTCACCCTCGACCGTCTCGCAGACGAACATGTTGGCGCGGTATTTGTCCCAGTGGCCCGAGGCTTCCCAGAATTTGCGGTCCAGAACCTGCGGGGTCTTCACCTCGACATAGCCAGCGGCGTCCAGACGGCGGCGCATATAGGCTTCCAGCACGCGCCACAGGACCCAGCCCTTCGGGTGCCAGAAGACCATGCCGCGGCCTTCTTCCTGCATGTGGAAGAGCTCCATGGCCTTGCCGAGCTTGCGGTGGTCACGTTTCTCGGCTTCCTCGATGCGCTGCATGTAGGCGTCGAGGTCTTCCTTGGTCGCCCATGCGGTGCCGTAGATGCGTTGCAGCTGGGCGCGGTTGCTGTCACCGCGCCAATAGGCACCGGCCAGCTTGGTCAGCTTGAAGGCCTTGCCCACGAATTTGGTCGAGGGGAAGTGCGGACCACGGCACAGATCCACCCAGTCACCCTGACGATACATGGTGATCGTCTCGGTTTCCGGCAGGTCGCGGATCAGCTCGGCCTTGTAGGCTTCGCCGATGCCTTCGAAATATTTGATGGCGTCGTTGCGGTCCCAGACCTCACGTTCCAGCTTGGCACCGCGATCGATGATTTCGGCCATCTTCTTCTCGATCTTCGGGAAGTCGTCGGTCGAGAAGGGCTCGTCGCGGGCGAAGTCGTAATAGAAGCCGTCTTCAATCGAAGGGCCGATGGTGACCTGCGTGCCCGGGAACAGTTCCTGCACGGCCTGCGCCAGCACGTGGGCGGCGTCGTGGCGGATGGTTTCCAGCGCTTCGGCGTCATCGCGCATCAGCAGGCGGAACTCGCCGTCGCCCTCGATCTCGCGGTGCAGGTCGCGCTGCTCGCCGTTCCACACGACAAGGGCGGCCTTTTTCGCCAGCGAAGGCGAAATGGCAGAGGCGACGTCAAAGCCCGTCGAACCGGCTGGGTATTGGCGGACGGCGCCGTCTGGGAAGGTAAGGTTGATCATCGTTTGGTCTTAACTGGAGGGACGGGGTCGTAACCCGACCCGCCGAATGGATGGCATTTACAGAGACGGCGCACAGTCAGCCACCCCCCGCGAACCGGACCGTGCTGGATCAGCGCATCGCGTCCATAGTCCGAACAGGTCGGCAGGAAGCGGCACTGCTGGCCGATCAGGGGAGACAGCGTGACCTTATAGCCCCTATGGGCCGCACGGACACCGCGTTCATAGAGAGACATATGTCCCTTCGCCGGAGGTGGTGAGAATGGTTGCAGGGCTTATCCCCTGTTAGGGACAGGGTTTCAACCCGCGCTTAGTCTCACGCCGCACCGGCGATGCGAGTTCGTGTGTCTGTGTGGTGTTTGGTCATCGCTTCGCGCACGGCCTCAAGCAGGGCTTCGATAGCGACCATGGATGAGGCGTGGCGGGCCGGATAGTCGGCAACCTGTTTCAGGATGCGCAGGCCCTCGAAGCGGTTGTCGGGGCCTTCTGCGCCGGATTTCAGCATGGCCAGCATGGCATCGCGGGCGGCTTCGATCTCGGGCAGGGTGGCACCGATGGCGGCCTCGCCGACAACGCCGGCTCCGGCCTGGCCGAGGGCGCAGGCTTTGACTTCCTGTGCGAAGTCGCTGACGCGGCCCTCATCATCCAGAACCACAACGACCATGGCCATAGAGCCGCACAGTTTGGCGACCTT
>JAEZHG010000219.1 GCA_023436945.1 Pseudomonadota bacterium
ATCCGCCAGCGCCCCTAAATGTTTCAATCTGAAGCTGTCTTACTTCAGCGAAGCGCAGAACTTTTGGATGCGGGTGCAGGCCTCGGTAAGGGCCTCTTCCGACGTCGCATAGGAGATGCGGAAGTACGGAGCCAGACCGAAGGCCGAGCCCTGAACAACCGCCACACCCTCGGCGTTCAGCAGTTCGGTGGTGAAGACTTCGTCGTTCTCGATCACGACGCCCGACGGGGTCGTCTTGCCGATCAGGCCCGCGCACGACGGATAGACGTAGAAGGCACCTTCCGGCGTGGCGCAGGTGATGCCCTCGGCCTCGTTCAGCATCGAGACCACGAGGTCACGACGCTTCTTGAAGGCTTCGGCGCGCGGGGCGAGGAAATCTTGCGTGCCGTTGAGCGCTTCGACAGCCGCCCACTGAGAGACGGTGGCGGGGTTCGAGGTCGTCTGGCTGGCCACCTTGCGCATCAGGTCGATCAGCGGCTTGGGGCCACCGGCGTAACCGATGCGCCAGCCGGTCATGGCATAGGCCTTGGACACACCGTTCATGGTCAGGGTGCGGTCGTAGAGGTCCGGCGCGACCTGCGCGATGGTGGTGTATTCGAAGCCATCATAGACGAGGTGCTCGTACATGTCGTCGGTCAGCACCCAGACGTGCGGGTGTTTGCGCAGCACGACAGCCAGCGCTTCCAGCTCGGCGCGGGTATAGGCAGCGCCGGTCGGATTCGACGGCGAGTTGAGGATCAGCCACTTGGTCTTGGGCGTGATGGCGGCTTCCAGCGTCTCGGGGCGCAGCTTGAAACCATCAGCTTCCTCGCCAATGACAGTCACAGGCTCGCCACCGGCCAGCAGGACCATATCCGGATACGACACCCAGTACGGGGCCGGAACGATCACCTCGTCACCCGGATTAAGGGTCGCCAGCAGGGCATTATAGATGACCGGCTTGCCGCCCGGAGCGACGTGGATCTGGTTGGTCTCGTACTTCAGGCCGTTTTCGCGGGCGAATTTGGCGACGATGGCAGCCTTCAACTCAGGCATGCCGTCGGCGTCGGTGTATTTGGTCTCGCCACGCGAGATGGCTTCGATGGCGGCTTGTTTGATGTTGTCCGGCGTGTCGAAGTCCGGTTCGCCAGCGCCCAGACCGATCACATCGCGTCCTTCGCGTTTGAGTTCGCGTGCGCGGGCAGTGACGGCGATAGTGGCCGATGGCTTGACGCGGGCGAGGGCGGACGACTGAAGGCTGGACATAGCAATCCCGTCTAAGGAATGAACAGATAACGCCGGGGAGGCGAGGGTTGATAACCACAGCCGCCCCTAAGCACAATGTTTGTGCGCCAATGATCGCCGACTTCGGCAATTTGAGCGAGATTCATGCGGCAGTTCGTCGATTTTTTAATGCAAATGGAGGCTCGGCGCTGGCGCGTCGTGCTGGTCGGCATTCTGTTGCTTGCGGGAATCACTCTGCTTTTTGGATTGGGCAAGCAGCAGTTCGGCCATGCCGAGGACGAGGTAGCGCGCTGGCTGGCAGGATACCGTTCAGGGCCTTGGGGGCTTCTGGCGACGATTGCCCTATTCACGGCCTCGGCTTTTGTGGGGGCACCGCAGTTCATCCTGATCGCCCTTTGCGTGCTGGTGTTCGGCCCGTGGCACGGCTTTGCCTATAGCTGGGTAGCGACGGTGGTCTCTGCGGGCGTGACCTATTGGATCGGGCGAGGTCCGGCCGCGCGCATGCTGGACAAGCTAGGCGGGGAAGGGGCTGCGCGTCTTAAGAAACTGATCGGCAGCAATGCTTTCAGTGCCAGCTTCATCATTCGCAATGTGCCGTCTGCGCCGTTTGTTGTTGTGAATGCCGCCTTCGGGACGGTTCGGGCGAACTATTGGGCCTATCTGACGGGCTGCGCTTTGGGCGTACTGCCCAAGACCGCGATGGTCGCTTTCTTCGGCGGGAGTTTCATGACGGCGGTGAAGGGCGACGGCGTGTGGTCGTCGCTGATCCTTGCAGCGGTTGCAGTGGTCTGGCTGGGAATCATGCTGGGCGTGCGGGAAATGATCCGCAGGCGGAATGACGGGCTGCAACCGTAAGTTTGTTTATCGCAAATCGGAGTGCAATCTGGATAATCAATGCCCACGGCCTGAAACGGCTCGGAATTCGCCTCATTGCTGACGCAAGCTTGGGGGCTATCTGACAAGGCGGTGATAGCGAGCTTTTCGGTGCTTGCAATCATCGCGTCATAAGGGCAAACCGGACATTCAGTCGGCTGGTGGACACGATCAGAAAGACCCGATGCGTCATGTGATTGGCGTTTAGGGGCGGGGGCGTATCCAGTGCGGACTAATAATCCTTTCAAAGCCCTTTCCGGCCCGAAACACACAAGCGGTATCCGACGCCCATGTTTGCACCCCTCTTCGGCATGATCTCCAACGACCTTGCGATGGATCTGGGAACCGCCAACACCCTGATCTACATGCGCGGCAAAGGGATCGTTCTGAATGAACCGTCCGTTGTCGCTCTGCGTAATGTTGGCGGCCGCAAGATCGTTCATGCTGTTGGCCTTGAAGCCAAACAGATGCTGGGCCGTACGCCCGGCCACATGGAAGCCATCCGCCCGATGCGCGATGGCGTTATCGCCGACTTCGAAGTCGCCGAGGAAATGATCAAGCACTTCATCCGCAAGGTTCACAATCGCAAGGGCTTTGCCAGCCCGAAGATGATTGTGTGCGTGCCTTCGGGTGCGACCGCCGTTGAGCGCCGCGCGATCCACGACAGCTGCCTGAACGCTTCGGCACGTCGCGTGGGTCTGCTGCCGGAGCCGATGGCTGCGGCTATCGGTGCAGGTCTTCCGATCCACGAGCCGACCGGCTCGATGGTTGTCGATATCGGTGGTGGCACGACCGAAGTGGCCGTTCTGTCGCTGTCTGGCGTGGTTTACTCGCGTTCGGTCCGCGTCGGCGGTGACCTGATGGACGACGCGATCATCAGCTACATGCGCCGCAACCATAACCTGCTGATCGGTGAAACGACCGCAGAGCGCATCAAGAAAGACATCGGCACGGCCCGTACGCCGGCTGACGGCGAAGGCCTGCAGATCGAGGTCAAGGGCCGCGACCTGATGCAAGGCGTGCCGCGCGAAGTGAAGATGAGCGAGCGTCAGGCTGCTGAAGCTTTGGCCGAACCGGTCTCGCAAATCGTCGAGGCTGTGAAGGTCGCTCTGGAAGCTACCCCGCCGGAGCTGGCTGCCGACATCGCCGACAAGGGCATCATGCTGACCGGCGGCGGCGCACTGCTGCGCGGTCTGGATGCTGAAATCCGTGACCACACCGGCCTGCCGGTACAGGTTGCCGACGATCCCCTGTCGTGCGT
>JAEZHG010000299.1 GCA_023436945.1 Pseudomonadota bacterium
CGGTCGGCAGGATGGATTTGATGCTTTGCAGACCGTCGCGCGGGCCGACTTCGCTGACTAGAATTGGGGTCCCCACCACATACTCCCTCAAATGATCTATTATTATATCATTAGATCGTTTATCGCTATCGGTCTAGGACAGTTATGGCCCGCAGGGCCGATGCTTTTGAGGGGTAAGCGTTATGACTGAAGCCGTTCGTCAGGGGCCGCTCGCGGGCCTGAAGGTGATCGAGTTCACCCACATGGTCATGGGACCGGCAGCCGGTGTGATCCTCGCCGATCTGGGTGCCGATGTGATCAAGGTCGAGCCTGCCAATGGCGATGCGACGCGCGACCTGAAAGGCTCGGGCGCGGGCTATTTCGTGATGTACAACCGCAACAAACGCTCCATCCGTCTGGACATGAAGTCCGATGACGGGCTGGCCACGGCCAAGGCCCTGTGCGCGGGCGCGGACGTGATCATCGAAAACTTCCGTGCAGGGGCGCTGGACCGTCTGGGCCTGTCCTATGAGGAACTGTCCAAGATCAATCCGGGTCTGATCTACTGCTCGGAAAAGGGCTTCCTGCCGGGGCCGTATGAACAGCGCACGGCGCTGGACGAAGTGGCCCAGATGATGGGCGGTCTAGCCTATATGACGGGTCCGGCGGGGCGTCCGCTTCGTGCCGGTGCCTCGGTCATTGACGTGACGGGCGGCATGTTCGGTGTGATCGGTATTCTGGCGGCACTGGAAGAGCGCCGCCGCACGGGCCGTGGCCAACTGGTCAAGAGCGCCCTTTACGAAACGACCGCCTTCCTCGTCGGCCAGCACATGGCGCAAAAGGCCGTCACCGGAAACGCCGCCCGTCCGATGCCGGAGCGCATTTCGGCATGGTCTATCTATGACGTGTTCCAGACCAAGGACGGCGAGGGCGTGTTCATCGGCGTAGTGACCGACAAGCTGTGGCTGGTGTTCTGTGACCTGTTCGGCCTGTCTGAACTGAAGGCCAACCCTGACTTCGCACTGAACAATGCCCGCGTGGCCGCGCGTGACCAGATCCTGCCCGTCGTGCGCGAGGTGGTGGGCCAATACACCCGCGAGGAACTGATCGACATGCTGTCGCCCAGCGGCCTGCCGTTCGCGCCCATCGCGCGTCCTGAAGACCTGTTCGACGATCCCCACCTGAACACGGGCGGTCTGATCGACGTGACCATGCCGAACGACGAGGTGGTGCGCCTGCCGTCGCTTCCGATCGAGATGGATGGTCGCCGCTTTAACGAAGCCGCCGCTGCGCCCAAGTCGGGCGAGCATCAAGAAGAGGTTCTGGCCGAACTGGCAAAGGCCTGATCCCATATTCGGAGGCGCGGGCATTGCTCGCGCCTCCGTATTGGCACTCATTGAGTAAAATTACTTACGTCAAGCTTAAGCATACATATCCGCGTTATATCTAAGGTCGTTCTGCCCTTGCTTCCCCCGGTTAAGGAGAGACCATGTCCGACAGCATCGCGATGAACGAGCGCTTGGCCTTTATTCGCTTGGATGGCGATACCCGTAAGGTATTGGCCTCGGCCCAGCCCGTTATTGAAAAATCCCTCGATAGCAGCCTCAGCAGCTTCTACGATCAGGTGCGAAGCTATCCGGCTGTCTCGCGCTTCTTTAACAGCGAGCAGATGATCGCTGGTGCCAAGGGCGGTCAGGCTCGCCACTGGATGCAGATTTCATCCGGTCGCTTCGACCAGACCTATACCGACAGTGTGCAGCGCATCGGCGCCACCCACGCCCGTATCGGGCTGGAGCCGCGCTGGTATATCGGCGGCTATGCGCTGGTGCTGGATGGGCTGGTGAAGGCGGTGGTCAAGGACCACGAAGAGAAACGCACCCGCTTCTCCAAGTCCGACGGTGGCAAGGCACTGGGCGAGACTCTGGGCGCTGTTGTGAAAGCAGCCCTGCTCGACATGGATTTCGTGATTTCCATCTATCTGGAAGCCGCCGACAAGGCCCGCAAGGAAGCCGAGGCTGTCCGTGCCGAGGCCGAGGCAATCCAGAAGCGCGTGGTCGAAACCACGGCGCAATCGCTGGCACGACTGGCCGATGGTGATCTGACCACCCGTATCAGCGTCGATTTCCCCGGCGACTATGCCCAGCTCAAGGGCGACTTCAACTCGGCCATGGAGCGTCTGGAGGAGGCCATGAAGGAGGTCTCCGAGAATGTCGGTCTCATGCGTGTGGGAGCCAGCGAGATCAGCGGCGCGTCCGATGATCTTTCCACCCGCACCGAGCGTCAGGCTTCGTCCTTGCAACAGACGGCCGCGGCTCTGGACGAGATCACGGTCACCGTCAAACGCACCGCAGAGGGCGCGCAAAAGGCGCATCATGTGGTCGGCACTGCCAAACAGGATGCCGAGCGCAGCAGCGAGGTCGTTTCCGATGCGGTCACCGCCATGGGCGAGATCGAAAGCTCTTCGGACCAGATCAGCCGCATCATCGGCGTGATCGACGAGATCGCCTTCCAGACCAATCTTCTGGCCCTGAACGCGGGTGTCGAGGCAGCGCGCGCTGGCGATGCCGGTCGCGGCTTTGCGGTGGTGGCCTCGGAAGTTCGGGCGCTGGCCCAACGCTCTGCCGACGCGGCCAAGGAGATCAAGACCCTGATCTCGTCCTCGACCCAACAGGTGAAGAACGGTGTGAAGCTGGTCGGCCAGACGGGCGAGGTTCTGACCGACATTGTCAGCCGCGTCTCCGAGATTGCCGAACTGATGAACGAGATCAGCGCCTCGGCCAAGGAACAGGCTGTGACACTTGCCGAGGTGAACACCTCTGTGAACCAGATGGACCAGACGACCCAGCAGAACGCCGCGATGGTCGAGCAGTCCACGGC
>JAEZHG010000322.1 GCA_023436945.1 Pseudomonadota bacterium
CGGTAGCGCAGCCACTCCAGGAAGCCGATCAACAGCTCCATCCAGTTATCCGGCCAATAGGCGATGATGAAGAAGATCGCCGCCACAAAGGCCGTTACGCGCAATGCGAACTTGATAATGTCTCCGATACGGCGACCGTCACGACGACGGCTTGCTCCACCGTTGAAATCGTATTGAGCACCACGCACGCGCATCCCCCCGCACAATGTTCAGCGAAGTTAAAGCTCAGCTTTGCAAAGAATAAAAGCGCTTATTGATGGATAGGCTCACAAGCCAGTCCATCACCGTCACCATCCATATCCGCATGATAGGCCGGATCACCGATGGGAAGTTCTCGCGCCCTGCGGCTCTGGCCTCGTTACAGCCTGCAAAGACGCGACCTTGAGGCGTAAATCATATGGCCAAGCCTGATGGCGGGCGCAGTTCCAACAACATCGAAACTCGATATTGCATTTAGGAAAGTTCCTAATTAGGCTTTTTCCTATGAACAGCCTGTTCAAAGCCCTTTCGCATCCGGTGCGACGCCAGATCATCGCCATGCTCAGGAATGGTCCGATGGTGTCCGGTGACATCGCGGCGGCCTTTGACATGAGCTGGCCAACGATTACCGGCCACCTCAATGCTCTGAAGGACGCCGATCTGGTCAGCACCGAAAAGCACGGCCAGTCGGTGCGCTATCGACTGGAGATTTCCGCCGTCGAGGAGGCCTTGGCCTTCCTGATGGATCTGGGCGGCGCAGGCAAAGACAAGCCGAGGGAGGAATAGGCCATGTTCAGCAAACTCAAACCTGCACAGGCCCTGACCTATGCGCTTGGCGGCATCCTTCTGTGTGGTGCGGCATGGGTGGCGATTTTTGGCCCTACCGAGCCGATCCCCATGCAATATGGCCTCGGTGGCGAGGTAAACCGTTACGGCAGCCGCTATGAACTGGCAGGTGTCTTTGCGGTGCTGGCCATCGTCGCCGTGATCAGCAGCACCCTGACCGGAGCACAGGCGGAAAAGACCGTCGGCTATGGCCAGAAGCCTCTGCGCAAGGGCCAATATACCACCCTGATCATCATCGCTCTGGTCTCGGCTTTCATCGCATGGTCCAGCCTTGGGCGCAGTGTCGATGCGGGAGCCTATCCCATGAGCCTCGGCATGGCGTTCCTGTCGGTGATCATGATCATGGTCGGGGCCATCCTTGGCCGCATGCCCCCCAATGCCATGATCGGCGTGCGCACCCCGTGGGCGTTCAAGTCGCGTCTGGCGTGGGACAAGTCCAACCGTCTGGCGGGGCGTCTGATGTTCTTCATCGGTTTTGCGGGCCTGATCGCCTGCCCGTTTGTGGCCCAGCCTCTGGGGATGCTGGCGCTGACGGCGCTGGTGCTGCTGGCGGCCGGTTTGAGTGCCTATGAAAGCTGGCGCGTGTGGCGTGCCGATCCCGAAGCCCAGAGCTTTTGATCTCTATCTGAACTTCTGATCTCTATCTGAACGGAGAAGCGTGATGTTGAGCCTTGTCGCCGCCGCCATGATCCTGACCGCACCGACCGAGACCGAGGTCACGCTGGACAGCACCCCTGCCCCGCTGCACGGCACTATGCTCCAGCCCGAGGGTGCCAGCATCGCCACTGCCGTCATCATCCCCGGCAGCGGCCCGACCGACCGCAATGGCAACAGCAGCCTTGGCATGACCAATGGCACCATCCGACAGTTGGCTGAAGGGTTAGCCGAAAAGGGCATCAGCACGGTCCGCATCGACAAGCGCGGCGTGGGGGCCAGCATCTCCGCCATGCACGCCGAAGCCGACACCCGCTTTGAACACATGGTTGATGATGCCAAGGCGTGGGCCACACAGACAGCCCGCACACAGAACCTGCCCTGCGTCTGGCTGATCGGCCATTCGGAGGGCGCACTGGTCGCACAGGCAGCGGCCAAGGATAACGACACGGTTTGCGGACTGGTCCTGCTATCGGGCGTGGGACGCAAGGCCGCTGTCGCCCTCGCCGAGCAACTGGGACCGAACCTGCCGGAGCCACTCAGAACACAGGCGTTGGAAACCATCACCGAGCTGGATCAGGGTCGGCTTGCCCCCAATGCTCCGCCACAACTGGTGCTGATGTTCCGACCCTCGGTCCAGCCCTATCTGATCAGCTGGTTCAAATATGATCCGGCGCAACTGGCCGCCGAATACACCCGCCCGATGTTCATCGGCCAAGGCACCACCGACATCCAGAGCACCGTCGCAGACGCTCAGGCCCTCTCCACAGCCCAGCCCAATGCAACCCTGAAACTGTGGGAAGGCATCAACCACATCTGGGCCGAAGCCCCCGCCGAACGCGCCGCCAACATCGCGACCTACATCAACCCGCAGACCACCATCGCCCCGCAGGTTGCAGAGGATGTGGCGGTATTCATTTCACATCATACTTCGGTCCAATAATGCCTTCTCTGAAGCTGGTGCCACGAACCATCGCGTAGCTAGCCTTGCGGGTCTCAAAATCCGCAATCGCCTCATCCGGACACTGTAGACGCTCGGACATAGGGAAGATCTTCAAGGATTGGACGGGCCGAGCCCATTTTTCCACTTCCGAGGCCTTGTCGAAGCAAAGCAACATCAAACCATGATGCATCGACAGGCCCTGAAACGGTTCTGGCATGGCGTACGTCTCGCCATAGATCCAGTATTTATCTCGGTGAGAGACGTAGTAGTCAGCGCCAGCAGACTCGATAAATGCCAGTGCCTCACCGGCCTCTAATGCTCTTACATAGTCGAGGCTCGCAACAAGCCCCTCGGTGTGCAGAAAACTGTGCTTTTCATTGAGGAAGTAACCAAAACTGCCTGCACTATCGCCCATTGCAATCATCACTGCAGGAAGATCACTGGCATTGATCATTTCTACCAGCTTCAAGTTTTCCTGACCTGCCGATACTAGAGTATTCACGCCACTATAATAACCCAGGAGAGGTGCATAAATACGAATAAATTCCGTTGTTCCATGAAAAATCATAATCGCTACAAAGAAATTACGCGCAAAAATCAAAATGCGGTGCCTTACATTTAAAATCTCGAACAATAAGTAATAGAAAATTAGCGCTATCGACCAGTAGTACCATGGATAAATTCCCCACCCAGAGAATATAAAATAATAAAAAGCCGAAACTAATATCGCGAAAGAAAGAGTAAAAATCTCTTTTCGATTCTTGATCGTCTTAACGCTTCTATCGCTCCAAATTTTAAGTCCGATCAGCACCAACGGCGGAAAAAACATCAAGCCATAAGCATATAGGACGAGATAGTTTTCACCCTTCAAATTGCCGATGGCCTTCGCCATGCCCGACACAGGAACAATAGTTCCAAACACAGTGTAGTTCACGCCAAAATAGATCAGACACACGGGAACAAGGATCAACGTCTCCCAAATAGGCAGACGTCCCTCGGTTACCAACTCATAAAGAGCGCGACCCACCATAAGGACCAAAGCATCAATACGAGTTAGAAACACAAGTGAAGCCAGCACTCCGCGCCGATAACCTTCCTGTCTAAAGTAAATCAAAGTAAGGACTGGCAGCAGCACCACCTCCATACCGAGAAGGAAGGTCGCAGGATAGCAAAGCACCGTCAGGGCCGCTGGCCAAACCAACCCCTTTTCTCTCTTTGAAATCCACAAGAAGCCTGCAAGCGCGATTGCGCCAAGCAGATGCGTTCCGGCCACCACAAGATATCGATCACCGCCGATAAGATAGGACATCCCTGTCAGGATCAGCAGCCATAGCGGGTGATAACCGTTTGTCTCAAACGGTTGAACAAATGTGCTGCCATGACCAAGCGAAATATTTCTCGCTACGCCCAGATAATAATAGGCGTCATCGAGCAGCGTATCCACCCAGACAAGCGGTGGATAAAATATCACCATGCCGATAAAGCTCAGGCTCACCAGAGCCAGCAAGCCTATTGGCACAAGCCCCAACGCTTTCGTCATTGAACCCACCACCATAGCGAGAGATTGCATTTAGAATAACGTCGTTATTCTTGCAAACATCCCCTTACTTGGATGCGGCTGAAAGCTAGCTACTCCTGCTCGTTAAGCTCACCGCGCGCCTGATCGAACAGATCGAAGAAGCGTTCGCGTACGGCGGCGGCGAAGGGGTTGTCGCGCTCGATGGCCTGATAGACGGCGGGGCTGTCGTGGCGGACCATGTCGACGCCCTGCATCAGGCGCTCGAAACTGGCGGTGGTCATGCGGGTGGGCAGAGGTTCCATCTTCAACAGAACCTTGGCGATCAGGTGGGTCAGGCCCTGAACGGTCGCGGCCTCGCGGTCGTGATCTTCAGGGGTGACGTTGAAGACCTTGAGGCCCAGCACCTTGCGGCACCATGCGGCGGTGCGGCGGGCATCCTTGGCTCCCCTCACCTCGCAGATGGCGATGCGTAGGCCGCACAATCCCCACTTGGCCGATTGCGGGCCGAACAGAGGGTGGGTGCCGACGATGCGGACGTGATCGGGCAAGAGGCGCTGCATCAGATCGGCGGGTTTGACCTTCACCGATCCGACATCCAGCACCAGCGCGCCTTGGCTCAGCATCGGCGCGATCTCGACCAGTGTCTGTTCCAGCACCCCCACCGGAACGGCGAGGACCACCACCGGACAGGCGGCGGATTCTGCCAATGAAACGGCGGTGACATGGTCATCATCCGCCGCCAGTTGCGGGTCATAGGCCCGCACCTCGAACCATTGCGACAGGTGCTGCGCGGTCAGCTTCCCGAACGCGCCATAGCCGATAAGTCCAAGCTGCGGGCGATGCACGGTTACAGGGTTTCCTGGAAGCGGACCGGCTGGCCGTGGGCGGTTCCGATCAGTTCGCCGTCCTTCATCACCACGCGGCCACGGATGATGGTAGCAACGGGCCAGCCCTGCACTTCACGACCGTCAAACGGGGTCCAGCCGCAGCGGGTGGCCTGTTGGTCGTGGGTGATGGTCTTGGTGGCCTTCATGTCCACGATGGTCAGGTCGGCGTCATAGCTGACGGCCATGCGTCCCTTATTGGCGGTGCCGAACACGCGCTGTGCCCCGCCCGAGGTCAGGTCGATGAAGCGTTCCAGCGTCAGGCGGCCCTTGTTCACGTGGTCCAGCATCAGCGGCACCAAGGTCTGTACGCCCGGCATACCTGACGGCGAGGCCGGATAGGGCTTGGACTTTTCTTCCTTGGTGTGCGGCGCGTGGTCCGAACCCAGCACATCGGCCACGCCCTGCTGGATGCCCCACAGCCACAGGGCATCGACGTGCTCCTGAGAGCGGATCGGCGGGTTCATCTGGGCATAGGCACCAAGGCGCTCATAGGCCTCTGGGCCAACCAGCGTCAGGTGTTGCGGCGTGATCTCGACGGTGGCGACATCCTTGTGGAAGCGCAGATATTCCATTTCCTCGCGGGTGGTGACGTGCAGCACGTGGATGCGCGCGCCCGTTTCCTTGGCGAGGCCGACCAGACGGCGGGTCGAGCGGATGGCGCTTTCGCTATCACGCACTTCAGGGTGGCTGGTCCAGTCGCCGGTGCGTGCAAGGCCACGACGCTCGACCAGACGATATTCGTCTTCAGAGTGGAAGGTCGCACGGCGCTTGGTGTTGGTCAGAACCTTACGAACGCCCTCGTCGTCGGCGATCAGCAGATCGCCGGTCGATGCGCCCATGAACACCTTGATGCCGCACACGCCGGGAAGGCGCTCCAGCTCACCCAGATGGTCGGCGTTTTCGTGCGTGCCGCCGACATAGAAGGCGTGGTCAGTCCACATGCGGTTGTTGGCGCGGGCCAGTTTGTCTTCCAACGTCGGCTGGCTGATGGTGTTGGGGTTGGTGTTCGG
>JAEZHG010000148.1 GCA_023436945.1 Pseudomonadota bacterium
CACACAGCTTCAACGCCGGCCGAGTGCAGCAGCATTTCGGCCTTGCGACGACGCGAGGCCGGAACCAGCATGACCGAGATGCCCTTCTTGCCCGCACGGCCCGTACGGCCCGAACGGTGCAGCATGGTGGCCTTGTTGATCGGCAGTTCGGCGTGGATCACCAGACCCAGGTCCGGCAGGTCCAGACCACGGGCAGCCACGTCGGTAGCGACGCAGACACGCGCACGGCCATCACGCAGCGCTTGCAGCGCATCGTTACGCTCGCGCTGGCCCATTTCACCCGACAGCGCGACCGAACCGAAGCCACGCTCCAGCAGGGCAGCCTGCAGATGGTTCACGCTGGCGCGGGTCGAGCAGAAGACCAGAACGGCAGGCGCTTCGAAGTAACGCAGGACGTTAACAACCGCATGTTCGATCTGGTTCGGATACAGGCGCATGGCGCGGTATTCGATGTCGTTGTGCGGCTGGCTGCGGTCGACGGTGTCGATGCGCACAGCGTCTTTCTGGTAGCGCTTGGCCAGAATGGCGATGTCACGGGCGATGGTCGCCGAGAACAGCAGGGTGCGGTGGTTTTCCGGAGCCTGATCAAGAATGTACTCGAGGTCCTCGCGGAAGCCCATGTCGAGCATCTCGTCGGCTTCGTCGAGAACAACGACGCGGGCTTCGGACAGGTCCAGAGCGCCACGGTCGATGTGGTCCTTCAGGCGGCCCGGCGTACCCACGACGATGTGTGCACCGAAGCCGAGGGCGCGGGCTTCCTTACGGGAGTCCATGCCACCAACGCAGGTGGTGATCTTGGCACCAGCTTCGCCGTAGAGCCAGGTCAGTTCGGCGGCAACTTGCAGGGCCAGTTCGCGGGTGGGAGCAATGGCCAGCATCAGCGGCAGGCCGGCGGGTCCGAAATTCTCTTCGCCGTCGAAGAGGGTAGAGGCAGCGGCCAGACCAAAGGCTACGGTTTTACCCGAACCCGTCTGAGCCGATACCAGCAGATCTGCATCCCCATGCGCACCTTCCAACACGGCAGCCTGAACCGAAGTCGGTTCAGCGTACCCTTTCTTGGCGAGAGCGCGGTCTAACGCAGGATGAACGGCTGGAAATGGCATGGATATACGATCTAAATAGAACTTGGTGCGGCCTTAGAACGACCGCGCCCGGCCAAGGACGAGTTCCTCAAGCCGGGCGAACGGGTGCCTCTATACACGAAACAAGGCCTTGATGGGGCGAAAACAGCGTTCACCATATCGGTTCATTCCCCATTGACCCGAACCGTGACAATCTGGCCCCACTCGCAATTCGTCGAGAGTCAAAGGAAGGCTCCCCCTATGCAAGCCATGCCTATGAATACCGCAGCCATCGAAAATGCCTTCGATCGCGTCGAGGCGGCGGCCCGAAAGACGGCTGTGGCACCGCTGCAAAACGCCGCCACCGGATCGGTAGAGGCCGCCGCGGCCCGCACACAACTGGCCGCCAACCTGTCCGTTACCCGCACAGCGGACGCCATGCTCGGCACGCTGCTCGACATAAAGACCTGATAATCCTCACGGTTTATACACGTATAACGCCTCCTCTTATGCTGTAGCTCAACTTGAGGTAACGTCACTTACCGAGATGATAGTGGCCGCAAGGGGAGAACCGGCGTGTCCAAGCTAGTCTTCGTAAACCTGCCTGTTGGCGATCTGGCCCGATCCGTGGCCATGTACCAGTCGATCGGAGCCAGCCGTAACCCGATGTTTTCGGACGATACGGCGGCCTGTATGGTGTTCTCCGACACCATCCACGCCATGCTGCTGACGCACGCCAAATGGCGATCCTTTACCGACCGGGAAATACCCGACGCCCACAAGTCGGCTCAGGTCCTGATCTGCATCTCCGCCGACAGCCGTCAGGACGTTGACCGTATTGTCGACACCGCCGGCCAGAACGGCGGCACATCCGATCCCAACCCCGTCGTCGACTATCCCTTTATGTACAGCCGCAGTCTCGCAGACCCCGACGGCCACATCTGGGAGATCATGTGGATGGACCCCGCCAGCGCGCCGCCCACACCGGATGCCGCCCATGGCTGAGATCAAAGCCCCCTATGAGCTGAGCGTCAGCCGCCTCATCAAGGCCCCGCCCGATATTGTCTGGACCGCCTTTATCGACCACGCCACCGAATGGTTCACACCGCGCCCGTGGACCACACCCGAAGTCCAATACGACCTGCACCCCGGTGGCCGCGCCGATGTGGTGATGCAGTCCCCAGAAGGCGACATCCACACCTATCGCGGCGTGGTCCTCTATGTAGAGCGGGGCCGCAAACTGGTGACCACAGGCGCGATCACCGAAAACTGGATACCGCAGGCCGATCCGATGAACTTCATCCGGCTGGACCTGTTCGAGGCTCGCGCAGACGACACCCACTACAGCGCCATCGCCCGCCACTGGGACGAGAATGCGATGAACCAGCATCGCGACATGGGCTTTGAAACCGGCTGGGGCATAGCCGCCCAGCAGCTGGCCGAAGTTGCCGAACGTCTGGCGAGCGAGAGGTGATCCCATGCACAACAAGATCTACAACTGCATCTGGTACGACTTCGGCGAGGCCCTTCCCGCCGCCGAGTTCTATATGTCGCTCGGCATCCCCAGCAGCCACATCCGCCGCGTCGTCACCACCCCTGCCGACAACCCCTCGACACGGGAAGGCGATGACCTGCTGGTCGAGTTCGAATTGGGCGGACAGATATTCATCGCCCTGAACGGCGGCCCCCGCTTCCCCCAGACCGAAGCCGTCTCCTTCATGATCGTCACCCAGGATCAGGAAGAGACCGACTACCTCTGGCGAAGCATCGTCGCCAACGGCGGTGAGGAAAGCGCCTGCGGTTGGTGCAAGGACCGCTGGGGCGTCAACTGGCAGATCACGCCCCGCAAACTTCTGGACCTGCTCGCAGACCCCGATGTTGAACGCGCCCGCGCCGCCTTCTTCGCGATGGAAGGCATGACCCGCATCGAGATCGCATCTCTGGAAGACGCCGTAGCCCGCCTCGAACTCGAACAGAATGGAACAGTCTGATGGCCTATCTCAGCATCATGATGGCCCCTGTCAAAACGACAGACCGCGACACCTATCTCGCCCATGCCCACCAGATGTGGCCGCTGTTCCAAAAGCATGGCGCGATCAGCCTGCACGAACAGTGGAGCGTGGACCTGCCGGACGGTCAGGTCACCAGC
>JAEZHG010000153.1 GCA_023436945.1 Pseudomonadota bacterium
GCGCTAGGCGCTACAGCACAAATCCTGCTTGAGCCGGAAGGCCGCGACTCTGCGCCGGCCATGGCTGCAGCTGCGGCATGGACGCTGGCTCACGATCCGGATGGCGTGAACGTCTTTGTGTCGTCAGACCATTATGTTCCGCAAAAAGGGGCCTTCATCGACGCCGTGAAAAAGGCCGTCGTCGGGGCCGAGAACAAACGCATCGTCACGCTGGGTATCCGCCCGACGGAACCGGCGACCGCCTATGGCTATATTGCCCCAAGCGGTCCGGGCCTGTCGGACGTCGAACGCTTTGTCGAAAAGCCTGATCTGGAAGCCGCCAAGGGCTTCATGAAGGCGGGCTATTTGTGGAACGCTGGCATCTTTATCTGTCGCGCCGATGTGCTCAAACGCGAGTTTGAGGCGTGTGAATCCACCGTGTGGCAGGTGGCCGCCAGCAGTCTGGCCGGTATCGGCGAGCAAACCATCGCCGTATTGGGCCGCGAGTTCCGCAAGGCCCCCAAGATCTCCATCGACTATGCGGTGATGGAAAACACCGAGTGCGCCAGTGTTCTGGAGGTGGATTTCCACTGGTCCGACCTTGGCGCATGGGATGCTATCGCCGAGCGCGGTGACGGCGAATATGGCGCGCACATCTTCGAGGATGCCGAGGGCTGTATGGTCCGCGCGCCAGAAGGCATGCTGGTCGCTGCGCTGGGTGTTCGCGATCTGGGCATTATTGTCGAGAAGGATGCTGTGCTGGTCTGCGATCTCTCGCGCTCGCAAGAGGTGAAGAAGATCGTCGAGCGGGTGAAGGTGCTGTCGCCCCAGCATCTCGACTTCCCTGTCGACAAGCCGGAAGACATTAGTGTTACCGGCCGCCGCTTCTTCAACTGGATGCGTATGCGCGCCCTTCCGGTCTGGCATTCGCTGGGGCAGGAAGAGGACGGTATCTATGCCGAGGCGCTGACCCTGTCGGGCGGCGAGGCCTCGGTAACCCACCGCCTTCGTGTCCAGACGCGCCAGATCTACTGCTTTGCAGAAGCGGGTCGTATGGGCTGGGGCGGTCGCTGGCGCTCCTCGATAGTCGAGGGCCTCAAGGCGCTGGACCGCTACTTTACCTATGACGACGGGCTGGTGATTTCGGCCATTAATCCGGACCGCACCCCTGTAGGCAAGGAAGCGCTGATCTACGATCAGGCCTTTGTGCTGTTCTCTTGGGCTGCAGTGTTCCGTCACGGTATCGAAGCCGAGCGTGTTCGCGAGCGCGCCCTCAAACTGTTGGACCGACTGATGCGCGACTGGATGCCACAAGGTGGCATCAAGGAGTTCGGCAGCCATCCGTATCAATCCAACGCCCACATGCATCTGCTGGAAGCCTGCATTGCGTGGGCGGAGTTGGACGAAGATCCGCGCTGGATGGGCATGGCCAACCAGATCGTAGAGTTGGCGCTGAGCAAATTCATCGACGCCGAACGTGGCTGCCTGCGCGAGTTCTTCAACGACAAGTGGGAACCGGCAGCGGGCGAGAATGGTCGCATCGTAGAGCCGGGCCACCAGTTCGAATGGCTGTGGCTGCTGCTGCGCTATGCCAAGATGGCGGGCCGCGACGACATCATGCCCTATGCACGCAAGCTCTATGCGTGGGGCCAGAAGGGCTTCTGGGATTCGGCGCATGTCATGCTCGACAGCCTCAATGACGATGGCACGGCCCGTGTACGCCGCGCGCGTCTGTGGCCTCAGACAGAATGGCTGAAGGCGGCTCTGCTTATGGCTGAAATGGCCGGTGAGTCCGAACGTAAGGCCTACCTCGAAGATGCCGCTGCGGCACTTCGCGGGCTCAAGCTTTACCTAACGCCAGAGGGTCTGTGGCACGACAAGCGTGTGTCGAACCAGAGCTTCATCGACGAGCCGTCTCCGGCAACGTCCTTCTATCATATCATGGGCGCGTGCAGCCAATTAGCGCAAACGAATGAAAAGCTTAGACTGGACATTCGTTCGTCGGGATTTGCTCAAATCCTTCATTAATATTCCGCTGTAATCTTACGCAGCCGTGCTTGTAACGTTTGACAGAACTTTGCATTTGTAGCGTGAAAAGCACGGTTGTCTGAGGAAGCGACGCCATTGCGAAGCTTGGGTCTGAACTAACTCGACCTTAGCCGTATTGGCTGCTATCCACTCGATTAGGCGCGGTTTCGACTACGTCATTACATTAACAATTCTTGGAGGGCCGCATTTATGCGCATCAAGAGTTTGATCCTGGCTTCCAGCGCAGCGGCCGCCATGGCCCTGTCGGCTGGTGCAGCTTCGGCTGAACCGAACGGCTGGTACGGCGCGATCGACGCTGGCTACCACATCATCGACGACATCAACGCTGAGTCGTCGACCACCGGTCACAACTGGAACTGGGAAGTGAACGACGGTTGGGCAGCCTTTGCCCGTCTCGGCTATCGCTTCAACCCGAACTGGCGTGCAGAACTCGAAGGCGGCTACCGCTCGGGTGACATCGGCACCGTTCGCGCTGTCTCGGGCCCGCAAGGCCTGTGCAACATCACCCCGGGTACCGGTCCGTGCCACTCGCCGGAAGGTGACATCACCGCCTCGACCCTGATGGCGAACGTGATCTACGACTTCGGCGCCGAAGAGTGGACCCTGCGTCCGTTCGTCGGTCTGGGCGTCGGTGTAAACCGCGTCAACGTCGACACCATCGGCCGTCTGCGTCAGACCCCGACCGTCACCTTCGCAGCTGACGACTCCTCGACCCGCTTTGCCGCTCAGGCTATCGCTGGTCTGGCTTGGGCTCTGTCGGACCGCGCCAACATCGACCTGACCTACCGTTACCTGACCGGCGACGCTAAGTGGGAATCGGCTGTTGTCGGCACCGGCAACGTTCCGTTCGGCGAATGGTCGGGCGACTACGACCAGTCGCACACCGTGACCCTTGGCCTGCGTTACGCCTTCGGCGCTGAAGAAGTGGCTCCGCCGCCGCCGCCGCCGCCGCCGCCTCCGCCGCC
>JAEZHG010000176.1 GCA_023436945.1 Pseudomonadota bacterium
ATCGGCGAGACCATGATCGTGACCATGGCCGCTGGCCTTGCCGCCAAGCTGACCCTGAACCCGCTGGAAACCGTCACGACCGTGACCGTCCAGATCGTGACCCTGCTGACGGGTGACCAGGAGTTCAACAGCCCGAAGACCCTTGCGGCCTTTGGTCTGGGTCTGACGCTGTTCGTCGTCACCCTGATCCTGAACGTTATCGCCATGCGTATCGTCGCAGCTTACCGTGAACAATATGACTGACGCCGTTTCCAAATCCGGCGCAGTGAGCGCCCGCACGCAGAAGCTTCAGGCCCGCCTGAAGCAGCGCTATGCCCGCGAAACCCGTTTCAAATGGTATGGCCGCAGTGCCATCGGCGTGGCTCTGGTGTTTCTGGCCGTTCTGCTGAGCAGCATCGTGCTGCAAGGCTATACGGCCTTCTACAGCCACAGCGTCACCATGCCGCTGACCATGGACGAGACGCGCATCGACCGCGCCTATCCGCAAGGCACCAACTTCGAGCTTCTGGCTGCCGAGCAGCAACTGGCCCGACTGGGTGTGGTGGACGAAGACGGCAGCAAGGCTGCTGCCATGCGCGTGCTGTTCTCGTCGGAACTGAAATACATCGCCGCCGACATGATCCGCAGCCAGCCTGCGCTGCTGGGCCAGACCGTTCCGGTCAACGCGCCGCTGTCGGACGATGCCGAGATGTATCTGAAGGGCAAGATCAGCCGCGACACGCCCGAAGACCAGCGCCGCGTCAGCGACCAGCAGATGCAATGGCTGGACACGATGAAAGAGCAGGGCGTTATCCGCTCGCACTTCAGCACCGCCCTGTTCACCAAGGGTGACTCCACCCAACCGGAACTGGCAGGTCTGCTGGGGGCTGTGGTTGGATCGGCCCTGATGCTGGCTGTAACCGCACTGATCGCCATTCCGGTGGGCGTGTTCGCCGCCGTCTGGTTGGAAGAATACGCGCCGCGTAACCGCCTGACCGCCATCATCGAGGTGAACATCAACAACCTCGCGGCTGTGCCGTCGATCGTTTACGGCCTGCTGGGTCTGGCCCTGTTCATCAACTTCCTGCACCTGCCGCGCGCCAGTCCGCTGGTCGGTGGTCTGGTACTGGCCCTGATGGCCCTGCCGACCATCATCATCGCCACCCGCTCGGCCTTGAAGGCTGTGCCGCCGTCGATCCGTGACGCGGCTCTGGCCATGGGGGCCAGCCGCACCCAGACCGTCTTTGGCCACGTGCTGCCGCTGGCCATGCCGGGTGTGATGACCGGTTCGATCATCGCCATGGCCCACGCCTTGGGCGAGACCGCCCCGCTGCTACTGATCGGTATGATCAGCTTCGTGCCGGGCATCTCTGCGGCGATTGATGCACCGGCCGGTGCCCTGCCTTCGCTTATCTTTATCTGGGAGAATGCCTCGGAGCGCGCGTTCCATGAACGGACCGCTGCTGCAATCCTTGTTCTTCTCGCCTTCATGATCGTCATGAACGCCGCCGCAATCCTGTTGCGTCGTCGCTTCGAACGCCGGTGGTAAATCGAATGACTTCCAAGATTTTTCGCGCTCCAGAGGGCCTGTCCAGCGGCGGCTCTGTCTCTTCGGCCCCTACGGTCGGTGAATCTGCACGTGCTCCGCTCGGCCCGATCAAGATCGCGGCCAAGGAGGTCAAGGTCTTCTACGGCGAGAAGCAGGCCCTGCACGGCGTCAGCCTCGACATCCCTGACAAGGCGGTCACCGCACTGATCGGTCCGTCGGGCTGTGGCAAGTCCACCTTCCTGCGCACCCTTAACCGTATGAACGACACGGTTCCGGGCGCGCGCGTCGAAGGCCGTATCGAAATGGACGGCATGGACATCAACGACAAGAAGGTCGATCCGGTCCTGCTGCGTGCACAGGTCGGCATGGTGTTCCAGAAGCCGAACCCGTTCCCGAAGTCGATCTTCGAGAACGTCGCCTATGGTCCCAAAATCCACGGTCTGGCCTCGTCCAAGTCGGAACTTGAGGATATTGTCCAGTCGGCTCTGAAACGTGCCGGTCTGTGGGATGAGGTCGCCGACCGTCTGCACGCGCCGGGCACCGGCCTGTCGGGTGGCCAGCAGCAGCGTCTGGTCATCGCCCGCGCCATTGCGGTCGAGCCTGAAGTCATCCTGATGGACGAGCCGTGCTCGGCTCTGGACCCGATTGCGACCGCCAAGATCGAAGAGCTGATCGACGAATTGCGCGAACGTTACTGCATCGTGATCGTCACCCACTCGATGGCGCAGGCTGCCCGCGTTTCGCAGCGCACGGCCTTCTTCCACATGGGTAACATCGTCGAAACCGGCGACACCGAAGATATCTTCACCAACCCCCGCGAGCGTCGCACGCTCGACTATATCACTGGCCGTTTCGGCTAAGGACGCCATGAACCAGCACACCGTCAAAGCCTATGGTGACGAGCTGAACCAGCTCACGGCCGAGGTCGTCCGCATGGGCGGCCTTGCCGAGGCACAGGTTGCAGACGCCATCGAGTCCGTGGCCCGCCGCGATGTGGCGCTGGCCAAGGCCGTGATCGAGCGTGACCTGAAGCTGGACACGCTGCACTACGATATCGAGAAGAAGGCGATCCGCCTGATCGCCCTTCGCCAGCCGGTGGCCAGCGACCTGCGCCGCACGCTGGGCGCCATCAAACTGGCGTCGGATCTGGAGCGCACGGGCGATCTGGCCAAGAACATCGCCAAACGGGCCCTGATCCTCGCCGAGGGCGAGCCGATGCAGCTGCTCACCCGCTCGATCGAGCGGATGGGCCGTCTGGTCTCTACCCGCCTTCGTGACGTTCTGGACGCCTACACCGCATCGGAAGTCGAGCGCGCCATGAGCGTGTGGCAGACCGACGACGAGGTGGACGAGCACTACAACGCGCTCTTCCGCGAGCTGCTGACCTATATGATGGGCGATCCGCGCACCATCACGGCCTGCACGCACCTGTTGTTCATGGCCAAGAACCTCGAACGTATCGGCGACCACGCAACCAACATTGCCGAGGCCGTCTATTACGAGATCACCGGCGAGGACATGCTGGGCGAGCGACCGCGTGCCGTTCCGGCTCCGGGCGAGGACAATGCGCCGACGCCAACCCTCACAGGGTCGGACGAGCCTTCGTCTGACTGACCGAAACTGAACTGACGCCTTCTAAGCGGAGAGCCAGAGTTGCAGCCCTATATTCTTGTGATGGAAGACGAGGACGCGCTGTCGACGCTCCTCCAATACAACCTTGAAAAAGAGGGCTACGAAGTTGCCGTAGCCCAGGATGGCGAGGAAGGCTGGCTGATGATCGAGGAGCGCCAGCCCGATCTGGTGCTTCTGGACTGGATGCTGCCCAAGCTCTCGGGCATCGAGGTTTGCCGCCGCATCCGCTCCAAGTCGGAAACGCGCAATCTTCCGGTCATCATGCTGACCGCGCGCGGCGAGGAAACCGACCGCGTGCGCGGTCTGGATACCGGCGCGGACGACTATATGACCAAGCCCTTCTCGATGACGGAACTGACGGCGCGTATGCGTGCCGTTTTGCGCCGCATCCGTCCGGGTCTGGCCGATGACCGCGTGAACCACGCCGACATCATTATGGACCGCGTCGCCCACCGCGTTTCGCGCGCGGGCAAGGAAATCCACCTCGGCCCGACCGAGTTCCGCCTGCTGGACCACTTCCTCAAGCATCCGGGTCGCGTGTTCAGCCGTGAACAGCTTCTGGACGCCGTCTGGGGCTCTGACGTCTATGTCGAGGCCCGCACCGTGGACGTGCACGTGGGCCGCCTTCGCAAGGCACTGAACGTGGACGGGACGGTCAATCCGATCCGCACCGTCCGCTCGGCGGGCTATTCGCTGGACCTGAATAACTAGTCCGGTAAACGCCGGATACAAAAAGGGCGCTGTGGTTTTGAACCGCAGCGCCCTTTCTTTTGGCTTAGTGCATCGCCCCTTGGGCGGGCACTTCGATCTCGGACGGATCGATCAGATAGTCCGTTGAGCAATATTCGCAGTTCGCGTGGATCTTGCCGTCGTCCTCGACCATGTCCGCGCGGTCTTCCTCGGGGAAGGACTGAAGCGCGGTGACGATACGGTCACGCGAGCAGCGGCACTGGGCGATCAGCGGGGTCGGGCCCTCCAGACGCACGCCGTCCTCGTGGAACAGGCGATAGAGCAGGGTCTCCGGCGTGATCGTCGGATCAACCAGCTCGTCGTCGGTCAGGGTCGCGAACAGGGCGCGGGTGCGCTCCCACACTTCCTCGGTCGAGCCGCGGGCGTCATCGGCAGCGATGACCTGAATCAGCGCTCCGCCGGCGCGGTACTGGGTACCGGTGTCGGTGGTGATCTGGCCCAGCGCGAGGTTCACCTTGGTCGGGATCTGCTCGGACTGGACAAAATAGTGCTCGGCGCACGACGACAGGCTGTCACCCTCGATCGGGGTCAGGCCCTGGGTACGCTCGAAGTCAGGACCACGGTCCAGCGTCATGACAAAGACGCCCTTGCCAAGAAGGTCCTGTGCGCCCGGGTTTTCCTTGGTGTCGCACAGGGCGGTTAGTTCGCCTTCGTCATAGCGGCAGAAGCCACGCATGGTGCCATCGGTGCCATAGTCGGCCAGTACATAGCGCACGGGGCCATCGCCCTGTGCCTGAACCAGAAGGCGGCCTTCGAACTTCAGGGCCGAACCGACCAGCGCAGCCAGCGCGCAGGCTTCGCCCAGCAGGCGGGCTACCGGCAGCGGATAGTCGTGTGCGGACAGGATGGTGTTGATGGTATCGCCCATGCGGACCAGACGGCCACGCACAGGCCAGCCTTCGATCTGGAAGGCAGCAGCCAGATCGTCGTGAAGAACGGGGGCGGTGGCGGCGTGATCGGTCACTGGGGGTCCTGAAAAGCAATAGTAATCTTGAAGGCGCGGAACATAGGGATGGTCAGCGCCAAATGTAAGGGGAGGGGGATGCGCGGATTTGTGCTGTGGCCAATCGCCCTCACTCATGAGAGCGTGAGGCTTGGGCATTAGCGTTATGGGAACCCGATGTTCTTATAACCGCTCTTAACACCAGAAGCTGACAGCAAAGGGCGAAAGGTCGGTATGCACAACGATTTCGATTTGCAGGATTTGGATCTGGTTGGAGAAATCCGCAAGCATCCGGGCATCATTGCCGGTGCAGTCGCCGTATTGGCCGGTATCGGTGTCGCCACCATCCTGTTGAACCAACGCACAGGTCCGCGTCGCTATGAGGTGCTGATGGACCGTTTCGACCCGCGTGGCTGGGTGGATACGGACGCTCTGCGCGATAAACTGACCTCTTTCGGCAGCCGCGTTCAGGACGATGCCAGCGACCTTGGCCACCGTGCCTCGGAACGCGCGCATGATCTGGGCGATCGCGCCTATGGTCTGGGCCAGAACCTGACCGACCGCGCGCGTGATTTCGCCGACAGCGCCCGTGACCGTTTCGATGAATGGCGTGACGGCCCGCGTCGCCGTCGCAAGTCGCGCCGCTATGTGAAGAAGGCCCGTCGCGCCGCCGAGGATGCCCGCGACTACGCCAGCGACTTCGCCAAGGACCATGCCAAGGAGGGTTCGGCCCTTCTGGCAGTCGCTCTGATTGCGGCGGCCATCGGTGCGGTTGCGCTGGAACAGAAGCGCAAATCCGAAGAATAGGGTTGGCCTGAATGTTCCCCGGATAGGTCGTCTGGGAAACATATTGGAAAAATCGTGCGGGAAGGGGGCTTTGCGGCCCCCTTTTCATTGCTGCAAGTGCGAAGGTGGAGTATCGGGCGGGGCATGACCTCGCTCATCGCTCCTACGCCCGTATTTGTGTTCGATTTCGATTCGACGCTGGTTCGTATCGAGACGCTGGAGGCGCTCGCAGAGCTGTCTCTCGCCGCTGCGCCAGACGCAGACGAGCGCAAAGCCAAGATTGCCGAACTGACCGAACAGGCGATGAACGGCCACCTCGGTTTTGGCGAGGCGCTGCAAAAGCGACTGGCCCTGCTGGGTCTGAAGCGCGAGCATGTCGAGGCGCTGGCCGACCGTATTCTGGACGAGGCGACCATTTCGGTGCGCCGCAACGTCGACTTCTTCGAGCGCAACGCCGACCGCATCTACATCCTGTCGGGTGGCTTTAAAGAGATCATTGCCCCGCTGGCTAACCGTCTGGTCATCGCTCAAGACCACGTTCTGGCCAATGAACTGGTCTATGACGAGGATGGCCGCGTCACTGGCG
>JAEZHG010000214.1 GCA_023436945.1 Pseudomonadota bacterium
CCCGGCTTCGGTGCACGACCGTAGACGACGGTCGCCAGAACCACGGTCTCACCGTAGGTGGCCAGCACGGCGCCGTCAGCCTGACGGGCGATGCGACCGGTTTCCAGCGTCAGCGGGCGACCCGCCCACTCGATCGTCTTGCGTTTGATATCGAACATTTTTCTTCTTTCGTCTCCCGCGGGCGTATTCCCGTCGGGGGTGTGCGGAGCGTCAGGTCGTTCAGTCCTTCAGTCCCCGATAACCTGGTGGCACCTTTGCCTCCAGATCGGTGAAGAGGACCATTTCTCGCGGCCCTCGCGTCGGTTGCGCCGTTGCATCCCACGGCGCCGGGAAACATGCATACTAGGTGCGGAACGAGGCGCGGACGTGACCGCCCGTGCCTCGTGGAAATCATCCGATCCGCAACCGGGGCGCCTTAGCGACGCAGGCCCAGCTTCGAGATCAGCGCTTGGTAACGAGCGCTGTCCACCTTGTTCAGGTGGTCAAGAAGACGACGACGTTGCGAAACCAGCTTCAGCAGGCCGCGACGCGAGTGGTTGTCTTTCTTGTGGGTTTTGAAGTGCTCGGTCAGGTTGGCAATGCGCTCCGAGAGGATTGCAACTTGAACTTCAGCCGAACCGGTGTCGCCTTGCGAGCGAGCGTTTTCAGCAATGACTTCAGCTTTACGGGTTGCCGTAATCGACATCGAGAATCTCCGTTATTGGAGGTTAAATACGCGGTCTGGCGCTAACCGACCGGCCTTGAGATGGCAGAGGCAAACCAGCGTCCCGTCCGAATAGACCGCCACAGTCCCCTCTTCCGACGAAAGCCGGTTTTGGAGTTGGGCAAACTGTTCGGGAAGCAGCACGATGGGGCGACCCTGTCTCAGAGAGAGGGCTTCCTGTTCCGTCACGGCCAGATCCGGGATGTCGTCCAGAGCGGTCGCAACAGGCAGCAGGCCTTCCGAGGCGGTGCCCTTATGCGCCAAATCCATGAGAAAATCCAGTGTGACGGCGTTCTGCACGGAAAACGGTCCCACCATCTCGCGCCTCAGGACCGAAACATGCCCCTCTGCCCCGAGGACCGCAGCAAGATCGCGCGCCAGCGAGCGGACATAGACGCCCTTGCCCGTACGCATGGTGATCTCGATGTGATCTTCGTCCGGCACGTCCGTAACGGCGGCCTCATAGATGGTCACACGGCGCGATTGTAGTTCAACTTCAACACCTTCGCGCGCGAGATCATAGGCACGCTCGCCGTTCACACGAATGGCCGAAAAGGCGGGCGGGACCTGATCGATCTCGCCAATGAACTGCGGAAGCGCGGCTTCGACCTGCTCACGGGTCGGGCGCACGTCGGAGCGGCCGATAACCTGACCCTCGCGGTCAATACTGTCGGTCGAGATGCCCCAGTGGATGACGAAGCGATAAATTTTCTGCGCGTCCATCATGAACGGCACAGTCTTGGTCGCCTCGCCAAGGGCGATCGGCAGGATGCCCGAGGCCAGCGGATCGAGCGTTCCGGCGTGGCCAGCTTTCTGGGCGTTGAACAGGCGGCGGATCTTGGTGACGGCCTCGGTCGAGCCCATTTCATAGGGCTTGTCTAGGCACACCCAGCCGTTGACGATATCGCCCTTCTTGCGGCGGGCCATCAGTCTTCCTGCGGCTCGTCTTTGGCTTTCAGATCGGCCTGAATGCGCGGGTCGCTGAACAGCTGATCCATCGCGTGCGCCGCGTTGAAGCTCTTGTCGTGCAAGAAGCGCAGTTCAGGGGTGTATTTCATGTCGATGCGTCGGCCCAGCAGGCCGCGCACGAATTTCGAATGCTCGTTCAGAGCCTTTTCGACGTCTTCTTCCAGACCGTTGGTGTCGGCGGTCGTGACGCCTGCACCCAGCGGCTCAACAAAGACCGTGGCGTGGCGCAAATCGGGGCTCATGCGCACTTCGGTGACGGTCAGGGAGACGCCGGTCAGGACCTCGTCGTGGATTTCGTTTTCACGCAGCACATCCACCAGAGCGTGACGGATCAGCTCGCCTGCGCGCAGCTGGCGCTGGCTGGGGCCCTGAGGACCGGTGGCGTTGCGGGTATGTTGTTTGCGGGCCATGGGACCTGCCTCCTCTAGTCTCGCGCCGTCGGGGATCGGACACCGGCTGATAAACGCGAAGGGGCGCGGTCTAGTCGCCTTAGGGCCGCAAGTCCAGTTTTACGACCTTGGCCGCCCCTTAGCGCGGCTGGATCAGACCATCGGGATTGGCCACGGACGGACCCGGTGGCTGTGCCCATTCGCCGCGATAGCGATAGTTCAACGCCACGCAGAGCCGGTATTGGCCATCCGACCACAGGCCCACGGCATGCAGGGTTGTCGGGTGTCCGGATCTCAGACGGCTGCCAACGATCCACGTCTCGTTCGCCCCCGGACAAAGGGCACGGCCGAGGGCGCGGCCATCGCCTTCGGCGGCAAGACTATAGATCTGGTTGGCCGTCGCGCCGTCTGGCAGGACCGATCGAACCTGTGACGGACCACCCGCGTTGAAACGCGCCGAGCCACGGCTGGTGGTCGAGAACAGTCCCTTGAGCGAGGTCGCACCCATCAGTCCGCGCTGGACCTCCAGGGTAATGCCACGCGTCATGGACTGGGTCGTACGGTCAGAAGCGTCATAGGCATAGAAGCGCACATCCGCACTGGCGGAGGTGGCCAAAGCCATGGCCCCTGCCCCCATCAGCATAATCAGAACGGTTTTGTGCGCGCGTGTCACGGACATGGTGCCTCGGCCAAACAGTTGGGTGAAGACTATCGGCTTGGGTCAATCGAGAGAAGCCCAAAGACCCCTGTAATGAAAAAGGGCGCGGCACCTGAAGATGCCACGCCCCCTGTTCAATGCCCGTGAAGGCCAAACACAACCTAGTCGAGGGTGCGCTTGATCTCTTCGACGGTGAAGCACTCGATGTAGTCGCCTTCCTTGATGTCCTGGAAGCCTGCGAACTGCATACCGCACTCCTGACCCGACGGCACTTCGTTGACCTCGTCCTTGAAGCGCTTGAGGGTGTTGAGCACGCCCAGTTCCAGAACCACCACGTCGTCGCGGATGATACGGACGCGAGCGCCCTTGCGGACCACACCTTCGGTGACACGGCAGCCGGCGATACGGCCGACCTTGGTGATGTCGAAGGCTTGCAGCACCTTGGCGTTACCCAGGAAGGTTTCGCGTTGGATCGGGGCCAGCATACCCGACAGAACGCCCTTAATGTCGTCAAGCAGGTCGTAGATGATCGAGTAGTAACGGATTTCGACGCCTTCACGCTCGGCCAGATCGCGCGCTTGCTTGGAAGCACGGACGTTGAAGCCGAGGATCGGAGCACCGGCCGACTTGGCCAGGTTCACGTCGCTTTCGGTGATACCGCCAGCGGCGTGCGCCACGATACGGGCGCGAACCTCGTCGTTGCCCATCTTCTCGAGCGAAGCGGCAA